>JBPEXK010000341.1:0-34267 GCA_052031745.1 Marinobacter sp.
CGTTCGGGAACATGCCGTTCACCGGCAAGGGCGGTCGCGAGATGGGCGGCTGGATGAAGTTCCGGGAGGCGCCTGAAAGCTTTACCGACGCTCATATAGTCGCCCTGGTGGATGCCTGGCCGCCGGCGCTGCTGCCGCATTTGAAGGGACCGGCACCGGCCAGTTCCCTGAGTTGGGCATTGGACATCATGCACCCGCGTCCGGCCCTGGCGCCCGGTGACTGGCTGCTGTACAAGGCCAGTATTGATCAGGCCGGGGCGGGCTACGGTCACACCCAGGCGGGCATCTGGACCGCCAGCGGCGAATTGGTCGCCACCAGTCGTCAGACGGTGACGGTTTTCGGCTGAAAACTGGCCGGCAGGGCGGGCTGGTGCGCGGCATTGCCAACGGCCCGCTCGGATTTCAGGGCATCGATGACTACCCGGGCAAAGGCTTCCGGGGAATCCTCCTGCAGGAAGTGGCCGCCCCTCAGGGTGATGTGCGGCTGACCGTGGGCGCCGGGAATGCGCCGTTGCATGTGCCGCTCACCGCCCCGGGTGATCGGATCGCCGCTGCTGAAGCAGGTAATGAACGGTTTGCGCCATTTTTCCAGGGCGCGCCAGGCAAGTTGATTAGCCGCCCCGGCCGGGTCATCGGCGGACAGGGGCACTAGCCGCGGAAACGCCCGGGCACCGGCCTTGTAGTCGGACGTCGGGAACGGTGCCTCGTAGGCCGCCAGTTCGGCCTTGGACAGGGTGCGTTCGGTGCCCAACTGCACGATCCTCCCGATGGGAAACCATGGGCTGTGGCCCGCAAACGCCTTCCAAAGTGAAAACACCGCCGGTACCCGGTCTTCTCCGGTGGGCAGCATGCCGTTGCCAACGATGATCCGGCTGAACCGGTGCGGGTGTTCCGCCGCCAGCCTGAGGCCCAGCAGCGAGCCCCAGTTCTGACACACCAGGGTAACGTTGCGCAGATCGAGGCTTTCCAGCCAGCTGCTCAGCCAGGTCATGTGACGCTCGTAGCTGTAATCTTCCACGTCCGCGGGTTTGTCGGATTTACCGAAACCGATCAGGTCCGGGGCGAGCACCCGATGGCCAGCTCGGGCGACCAGCGGAATCATGTGTCGGTACAGGTAGGACCACGACGGCTCGCCGTGCAGCATCAACACCGGTGAAGCGGTCTTCGGACCCTCGTCCACGAAGTGCATCCGGAGATTCGGCGCAACGTCCAGGTAATGCGGAGCAAAAGGGTAATCCGGAAGACCTGCGAAGCGGGCTTCATCGGTTCTCAGAATACGCATGCCATCGACTGTCCTGACTGATTGGGTGCGTGATTGTCAGAGGCTGCCGGTCCCTGGGGGACGGGCGGACTCAGACAATCGTCGAAAATCAGGATAAATCAGATGGACTTTTGGTGTGTTTGAGTTGCGTAACAGTGCGTTGCGGCTTTGAATCAGGACGCCACACCAAGCATCTGTTCGGGGTTGTCAATGTGGGCCATGGCGGCGTCGCAGCAGTTGACGGCGCCACAGTCGTCGGCGGAGCAGAGCCCAATGGTCTGGCACTCCAGGTTCCGCTGATTGTCTCCCTCATTACGGAAAATACGGGCGCGAGAGAGTATTGAACGACAGTGTCCACAGAGCAGGGTGGGCACAGCACTGCCTTCGGCCACATGGGCGGTGAAGATTTGTTGCTCATTCATGCTCATAGTAATCCTCCTGATCGCATCCAACCTAAGGACGGAATGTTACATCTTAGAGTCGAAGGTCCCGGTAATACGGCTCAGTTGTCCGGATCGACCACCGGCCGACGGTTGGAGCGCTTGTCATCCCAATCAAGCGCTTTGGGGTCGTACCAGCCAATGGCATCCAGGACCTTGTCACGGGTTGCCGGCGACAGCGTGGGCCAGAGCTCGTGGAAGTCGTCGAGGCCAAGGTCACGCTGGCGCTGTTGTTTGCTTTGCAGTCGGTTGATGGTGCGTGGAAGTTGCAGGGCTTCCCCCAGTTGACCGGGCACCAACACCTCCTGGCCCATCACCTTGCGGCGGTGGGTTCGGGCTGCCAGAACCCGGCGCAATTCAAGCGCGGCTTCCAGAGCGGTTTCCGGTGTAAACGTTTCCAGTTCCAACAACACAACCTGTCTAAGTTTAGCTGATCATTAACCGACCACTATACCCCGAATGTGGCTACACTCGCCACGTGCCGTGGTAGGCTAGGCCTGACCCGGAGCCAGTGCGGCGCCCGGGCCGTCTCCATCTATTTGGTCAGGAATTACCAGACATATGTACGCAAAACTGGAAACACGGACTTTTCTCGCGATGCTGGTGGGGGTTTCCCTGGCGTTCGTCCTGCTGATGAAGCCTTTCTTCGGGCCAATTTTCTGGGCGGTGGCGATCGCTCTGATTTTTCATCCGGTGCAGCAGCTGTTGGTGCGCAAGCTGGGTGAACGGCCGAACCTGAATGCCCTGCTGACCCTGATCATCTGCATGGTCATCGTGGTCATTCCGGTGCTGGTGCTGGTCACGTCCCTGATTGCCGAAGGTGTGGGCCTGTATCAGCGCATACAGAGCGGCGAGATCCGGCCCGGGGAGTACGTGGACCAGGTCAACCGGGCGTTTCCGGCGATTCAGGCGTTCCTGGCGCCGTTCGACATCAGTTTCGCCGAGCTCCGGGATCGGGTGGTGAGTCTGTTCGTGGGCGGCAGCCAGTTTCTGGCCAAGCAGGCCCTGGGGGTAGGCCAGAACACCTTCCAGTTTTTTCTCGGCCTGGCCCTGATGGTGTACCTGGCGTTCTTCCTGCTGCGGGACGGCAGCAAGTTGGTGGAGCTGTTGATCAAGGCCCTGCCCCTGGGCGACGAGCGCGAACGCCTGCTGTTCGCGAAGTTCGCCGAAGTTACCCGCGCCACGGTGAAGGGCAACCTGCTAATTGCCATCATCCAGGGCGCGCTCGGCGGGCTGATCTTCTGGGTGCTGGGCATCAAGGGGGCCTTACTCTGGGGCGTGGTGATGGCCATCGTCTCGCTGCTGCCGGCGGTGGGTGCGGCCCTGGTCTGGGTGCCGGCTGCCATTTACCTGGCAGCGATTGGCGACGTGGTGCAGGCCACGGTGCTGACCGTCTTTGGCGTGGTGGTGATCGGGCTGGCGGACAACCTGTTGCGCCCGGTGCTGGTGGGCCGGGACACCAAACTGCCGGATTACATCGTGCTGCTGTCCACACTGGGCGGTATCGTGATGTTCGGGGTCAACGGCTTCGTCATGGGGCCCCTGGTGGCGGCCCTGTTCATGGCATTCTGGGGCATTTTCATCCGGGAGTTTGGCGAGGAAGCCCAGAGCCGCCCCGCCCACAACCCGCCCCCGGAGGAAGACGAGCCCGCCTGAGATGACAGGCAGAACCTGAGATGACAGGCGAAAAAAGTATGATAGGATTTTAATGTTTGCCCCAGCCTGTGGAGATAGGCACCACAAAATAAAAAAGATATGTGTATCGGTGAAATATCAGGAGTAATGCAGGTGAGTAGTAGAAAAACAGCGACCAACAATCTGGGCCGACTGGCCCTTGCCGCCACCACCGCCATGATGCTCGGGCTGGCGCCCGCCGCGCATGCGGATGAAACGGTAGCACTCAAGAACGCGCTCTACGGGGCAGGTTACGACATCAGCAACGTCAACTCGCAAATGGACGACGCCACTCGCGCGTCCCTGACCAAATTCCAGCAGGACAACGGCCTGCAGGCCTCCGGAATTCTGAACGACGAAACCAAGAAGGCCCTCGGGCTGATCTCCATCCAGGTGGCGGCCAACTCGCAAGCGGCCAGCCAGGGCGGCAGCGCGACCGCCGCTGCGGAACCGGCCCAGCCGGCTGAGGAAGTCGACGGCGCCATCGAGGAAGACGAAGACGGTGGCTGGTCCCTCTGGTAAACCAGCCAACTGCAAAAAAGCCCGCCAGGATGTCCTGAGCGGGCTTTTTTGTGGGCGGAGTCAGGGCCTTCCGGCCCTGTCGCTTAATCCAGCTTGCTGACGTCCCGCACCGCGCCCTTGTCGGCGCTGGTCGCCAGCAGAGCGTAGGCTTTGAGCGCAGCAGAGACCTTACGCTCCCGGGCCAGTTCCGGCTTCCAGCCCTTGGCATCGCGCTCGGCCCGGCGCCGGTCCAGTTCGTGCTGGTCCAGCTCCACGTTGATGGTCCGGTTCGGGATGTCGATGCGGATGCGATCGCCATTCTCGATCAGGCCGATGGCGCCACCGGCGGCAGCTTCCGGCGAGGCGTGGCCGATGGACAGGCCTGAGGTGCCGCCGGAGAATCGGCCGTCGGTCAGCAGCGCGCAATCCTTGCCCAGGCCTTTCGATTTCAGATAGCTGGTGGGGTAGAGCATTTCCTGCATACCCGGTCCGCCTTTCGGGCCTTCATAGCGGATAATGACCACCTCGCCCGGCAGTACCTCGTCGCTGAGGATGCCGGCAACCGCGGAGTCCTGGCTCTCAAATACCCGTGCCTTGCCTTCGAACACGTAAATGCTCTCGTCCACGCCCGCGGTTTTAACCACGCAGCCATCCAGGGCGATGTTGCCGTAAAGCACCGCCAGGCCGCCTTCCGAGGAGTAGGCGTGCTCCACCGAGCGGATGCAGCCGGTTTCGCGGTCGCCGTCCAGGGACGGCCAGCGGGTGCTCTGGCTGAAGGCGGTCTGGGTCGGGATGCCCGCCGGGCCGGCCTTGTAGAATTCCACCACTTCCGGGGTTGGTGACTGCATGATGTCCCAGGTCTTGAGCGCCTCGCGCATGGTCTTGCTGTGCACGGTGGGCAGATCGGTGTTGATCAGGCCGCCCCGCTCCAGTTCGCCAAGAATACCCATGATGCCGCCGGCCCGGTGCACGTCCTCCATGTGGTACTTCGGCGAGTTCGGCGCCACCTTGCACAGCTGCGGCACCTTGCGGGACAGCTGATCAATCTCGTTCAGGGTGAACGGCACGCCGCCCTCCTGGGCCGCGGCTAGCAGGTGCAGGATGGTGTTGGTGGAGCCACCCATGGCGATGTCCATCACCATGGCGTTCTCGAACGCGGCCATAGAGGCGATGCTGCGCGGCAGCACGCTGGCGTCGTCTTCCTCGTAATAGCGTCGCGCATTCTCCACAATCTGACGGCCAGCCTTGAGGAACAGCTGCTCCCGGTCGGCGTGGGTGGCCAGCATCGAGCCGTTGCCCGGCAGCGCCAGGCCGATGGCCTCGGTCAGGCAGTTCATGGAGTTGGCGGTAAACATGCCGGAGCAGGACCCGCAGGTAGGGCAGGCGCTGCGCTCGTACTCAGCGACGGTCTCGTCGTCGGCGTTGGGGTCGGCGGCGATGACCATGGCGTCCACCAGATCAAGCTTGTGCTCGGACAGCTTGGTCTTGCCCGCTTCCATGGGGCCACCGGAGACAAAAATAACGGGGATGTTCAGGCGCATGGCGGCCATCAGCATGCCCGGGGTGATTTTGTCGCAGTTGGAAATACAGACCAGGGCGTCGGCGCAGTGGGCGTTGACCATGTACTCCACGGAATCGGCGATGATTTCCCGGGACGGCAGGGAATAGAGCATGCCGTCGTGGCCCATGGCGATACCGTCGTCCACGGCGATGGTGTTGAATTCCTTGGCGACGCCGCCGGCCTGCTCGATTTCCCGGCAAACCAGTTGCCCCAGATCTTTCAGGTGCACATGACCGGGTACGAACTGGGTGAAGGAGTTGGCAACCGCGATAATGGGTTTGCCAAAATCCTCGTTTTTCATACCAGTGGCGCGCCAGAGGGCGCGGGCACCGGCCATATTGCGACCGGCGGTGGAAGTCCGCGAACGATACTGAGGCATGATGATCTGATCTCTTTGTGTTTACCGGGTGTTAGTTATTGGTTGGCAATGTGCAGCGACAGAGGATACCAGATTAGACGCCTCTCGCATGGTTGTTTTGGCGGACCGTGTTTACAATGAATAACGAGGACCAACCCACGTTTATGCATTCGGATGTTACAAGGAGCTTGCCCATGGCCGGCGAGGACAGCCTGCCTTTTCGTCGCCTCAGAGAGTTTCATCCGTTGAATCGGCTCACCGACGCCCAGCTGGTGTTGCTGGCCACCCGGGCCGAGCGCCGGAGTCATGGCGCCGGACAGCGGGTCCTGGAAAAGGGTGTCCGGGACGGACTCGATTACTTTCTCATCGCCGGCAAGGTCGAGCTTGAATCCGTGGATGGCCGGAAGTCGGTGATCGACGCGGAGACCGAAGCGGCCACCAATCCGATCGCCCGCCTGCAGCCTCGAATGTACGAGGTGACCGCGGTCAAACCCTGCGAATTTCTGGTGGTGGAGCAGGACATCCTGAACCAGATGCTGCGGTCGGCACCGGTGAATCAGGTGGATATGGGCTCGGACGCGCAGATCGGTGATGAGGAGAGTGAGTCCCACGAGCTGCTGATGGAGTTCTACGCCGAGCTGCGCTCCAACCAGATCAAGTTGCCGAGCGTACCGGATGTGGCCTGGAAGGTGCGCCGGGCGGTGGATCGGGACGACTCCACCGCCGAGCTGGTGGCCAATGCGGTTTCGGCCGATCCGTCCATCGCGGTAAAGCTGGTCCGGGCCTGCAACAGCCCGCTCTACCGCGGTTTCAGCGACGTTCGCACCGTGCGCGAGGCGGTGGTTCGGCTGGGCATGAACACCACGCGGCAGTTGGTGACGGTATTTTCCATGCGCGAGGTGTTCAAGAGTCGGCAGGCGAGCCTGCAAAAGGAAATGGAACGGCTGTGGCGCCATTCCCGGGAGGTGGCGGCGCTGTGCTGGGTGTTGGCGGATCACGCCACCCGCCTGGACCCGGAAGAGGCCATGCTGGCCGGCTTGCTGCACGACATCGGCGTGGTGCCGGTGCTGGTGCAGGCCGAACACCACGCCAACCTGTTCGCCAACCCGGAGCAGCTGCAGCGGGCCATTACCGAGCTGCGCGCCGATGTCGGCACCGCGGTACTGGAGAACTGGTCGTTCCCGGACAATTTTGTCGAGGCCGTGCGTCACGCCGAAAACTGGCACCACGAGTGCCGGCAGGCGGAGCCTCAACTCACCGATGTGGTGATCCTGGCGCAATTGCACTCAATGATCGGTTCCCAGCAAAATTCCGGGCTGCCGCGCATTGACGAGGTACCGGCCTACCGCCGGCTGGGTGAGCTGGAACTTAATGCTTCGATGAGCCTTGAACTGCTCACCGAGGCCCGCGCCCGGGTTGAGGAAGTGCAACAACTGTTGTCTATTCGCTGATCCCTTGGGGTCTGAATTTTTGGAGTCCACCATCAGGTGACCTGTACTGATATGAACGTACCGCTTTTTCCTCTCAACTCCATCGTGCTGCCCCGAGGGAGGATCCCGCTGCAGCTGTTCGAGCCGCGGTACATCGATATGCTCACCCGCTGCCTGAAAGAGGACCGGGGATTTGTCGTGGTGCTGCTGCGGGACGGCGCCGAAGTCGGCCCGACCGCCTCTTTCTACGACATCGGCACCTATGTGCGCATCATCGACTTCCAGCAGCTGGAAAACGGCTTGCTCGGCATCACCGTGGAAGGCACTGCCAAGGTGTCGGTGGTGCGCAGCTGGCAGGAGGACGACGGCCTCAACGTCGGCGACGTCGAGGTGCTGCTGGATGAGGCAGATAGCGGCGTGCCGGACCGGTTCAACGAACTGCCGTCGGTGCTGCGTGCGCTGTTTCGGCACCCGGTGGTGCGGGACCTGGACATGGACGTGGATTATGGCGATGCCCGGCACGTGGGCTGGCGGCTGACCGAGCTGTTGCCCCTGGACAAACAGGAGAAGCAGCGGCTGGTGGAGCTGCAGGACCCGCTTGAGCGTTTGAGCCGCCTTCAGGAACTGCTCGAGGCCCTGGAAGAGGGCTAGACCGGGCGGTAGGCGGCGACCGCCCCGGACCAGTTCACCGCCACGTAACCAATGGCAAAGGCGAGCCAGAGGATGGTCGCCAACGCCATGGAGGTGTCAGGTGATAAGTGTACTCGGTCGTAGCGGCTGTAACTTGCCCGAATGCCACCGGTGATCGCCAGTCCCAGCAGAATTCCGCCAATCACATCAGTAAACCAATGTACCCCCAAATACAGCCGGCTAAGGGCCACCGGCACCAGCGGCAATGAGCAGAGCACGTAAAACTGCCAGCGCTGGCGTTTGCGACTCTCGCCCGCAATGAAGCTGGCCAGCAGGGTGACAAACACCGTGATGCCTGCGCTGTGGCCGCTGGGAAAAGCGCCGGAGGAGGGCGGGCTGAAAACCGCATCTGGCCGGTCGACGCCCAGGGTGAACTTCAACAACCACACCAGCACCGTGGTCAGAACGCCGGCCAGGGCAATGTGGGTGGCGGCCGCGTAGTAGCCCCGGAATGCCAGGGCCAGGCAGGCCAGTATGGCGGCGGCCACCAGTACCGGCGGGTCGCCCAGCAGCGTGGCGACGATGACCGGGCCATCCAGGAAGGGCTGGCGCAGCTCGTCGAACCAGGCCAGGGCCAATTGGTTGAACGGCTCCAGGGAATGGGTCTGGGTCGCCAGCTGGCCCCAGAGCAACAGCAGGCCCAGCGCCCCAAGGGCCAGCATGATTGAGGCCAGGGGGAATTCACCGCCCTGGTCCGGCCGGTGGTTGGTGTACAGCCGCCAGAACCGGTGGGTGGCGTCGTACTTGGCCATCCGCCGTTCGAGCCAGCGATAGAGCCGGCCGCCTTTGCCCAGGCCCAGTTGGAATTGGATCAGGATCAGGTACACCGCCATCAGTGCGGCCAGGCTGACGCCGATCACGGCATAGAAGTGCGCCGGCGGCTGAATGTCGCTGGCCAGGGCGCTGCCCACCAAAAAGCCGGGCAGAATGTAGACCGGCGCCCAGCCCACCGCCGACACCACGTTAAACGCCAGAAACCGCTGCCAGGGCATCCAGAAAGCGCCCGCCACCAGCGGAATCACTGGCCGGATGGGGCCGACGAAGCGGCCGATAACCACGCTCTTGCCGCCGTGCTGGCGGAAGAAGTTCTGGCCTTTGGCGATCAGTACCGGGTATCGGCTCATGGGCCAGACGACGCCGAGCCGACCCTGCAGCCGACGCCCGATGGCGAAACTGGCGGTGTCGCCGGCAATGGCGCCCAGGCCGGCCCAGATCAGGGCCTCGGTCATCGGCATGCCGGTTTGTCCGGCCAGGGCCGCAAAGGCAAACAGGATTGCCACCCCGGGCACCACGATGCCGGCCAGGGCCAGAGATTCCAAAAAGGCGGTACCGAACAGGGCGGCGGCCAGCCAGCCCGGGTTCAGGCTCAGCCAGGATGACAGCTCCCTGAGCCACTCACTGCTCATGCTGCGATGGACTCTCCGGCACTGAACCAGACCGAATCCGCACCGCGCCGACGGGCTTCCTTCATGGCGTCGTGGGCACGATTGCGCAGGCTGTCGGTACGGGTGTCTCCACTGCCACGAGTGGTGCAGCCGAGGCTGACCGTGGCCTTACCCACCACCGGCCATTGGTGCTCGGCAATGGTCCGGCGAATGCGCTCGGCGATCACCCGCACGCCTTCTTCCGGGGTGAACGGCAGAATCAGGAAAAATTCAGACTCGTCCAGGGTATACAGGGTGTCGCCGGCGCGGATGACATCGAACAGCAGTTCGGTCATGTCCCGGAACAGATTCTGGACCCCGGCCTTGCCATGCAGGTCGGCGGCTTCGTCGGCGTAGTCGATGCTCAGGTCAATCACCGACAGCGGATGGCCGGTGGCGATGGCCCGGCTGATTTCCTTCTGCAGGGTTTCGTCCAGGAAGCGGGCGTTGTGCGCGCCGGTGACCGGGTCGGTGATCGCCAGATCCTCGGCCGACTGCGCCATGTGGTCGTAGTGCCAGATGTACAAGGCCGCGGCGGTCAGCAGCACCGCCAGGCCAGTGATCACGGCGATGGCATCGGCGGCCGACTGTTGGTACAGGACAATGCTGACGGTCGGTATCAGCAGCAACAGTGACAGCGCCAGGCCCTGACGCAAGGGCAGGATCAGCAGATTGAGTACCAGCATGGGCATGGCCCAGTGGCTGATGCCCGGGCTGTCCAGGGTCAGCATGGCCGCCAACAGGCCGCTGTTGAGGCCCGACAGGATGATCAGGTGTCCGGGCGCAGACAGCTGGTGCCGACGGCAGACCGCGGTGTAGGCCAGCCCCGCGAGAGTCAGCGCCGCCATCCCGCTGGCGAGGTAGAAGAGTTCGTAGAAGCCGTATCTCAGGTTCTGCATGGCCAGCGCCAGGGTGAAGAGCGTGGCCAGCCCGTAGGCGGTCCCGTGAGTCCAGGTTCGCAGCCGGGTTTCGGTCATGTAGCACGTCCTTCAGCGGAAGGTGGGGTAGGGTTACCGCCCTGGTTCCAGGCGCTGTAAGCCTGGGTGCGGTTGCCGCCTTGTTGCTGGGCGCGGCGCAGGGCGTTGGCCGCGCTTTGCTGCAGGCTGTCGGCGTCGTCGCCAATGTTCAGCCCGGCCACGCCGGTGCTGACGGTGAGCGCCATGTCGTGGTACGCCAGCAACTTGCCCAGGCCTTTGCGCATGGTTTCCGAGCGGCTGATGGCTTCCTGGGTGGCGATGCCGGGCAGGATCACCAGGAACTGCAGATCGGCCACCCGGTAATAGGTGTCGAAATCGCGAATCTGGGAGTGCAGGTAACGCCCGATGCGGGGCAGGATGGAGCGAATGTCCTCGTCCGGGTTGCGATCGCTGAGGTGGGTGTCCAGGCCGATCATAATGACCGACATGTCGGTGCCCTCGCGCTCGCTGCGCTGGATTTCCTTATGCAGGTCGGCGGACAGGTATTCCCGGCTGGCGGCCTGAGTCAGTTCGTCGGTGCGACGCAGCGGTGCCAGCTGGCGGGTCTTGTACTCGCGCAGGAACACCAGCAGGCCGCACAGCAGGGTGGTCAGCATGAAGGCGCTGACCATCTGATGCCGGTCTGCCAGGCCGATGGCCAGGGGCACGGCCAGGCCCACCAGCAGCATGATGGCCAGGGTCACCGCCAGGGCCGGGGCCAGTGGCAGCAGTGCGAAGGCGAGCAGGGGCAGGGCGTAGAACCAGTGGCTCAGGGCCCAGGGGCCGGTCCAGAAGGTGGCCAGCAGCACCATCAACAGGGCCACGAACAGCAATCGCTGAATGGCCGGCCAGGGGTGTTTCTGGCGGCTGCTGTTAAAGGTGGGTGAGCACACCACGATGCCCGCCGTGGTTGCGGCCGCGGCGGCGATGATGGCCTCCCCGAGCGCGGCACAAAGTGCCGTGATGGCCAGCAGGACCACAAAGCCGGCCCGGGACAGTCTGCTCAACAAGAAATTCTCGGCCATTTGGGCCATGGTGTCCGTCCTTTTAAAACTCCCTGAATGTGGTGCATACCGCAAAGTAATAATATCTGTTTGGGGTGCGTACTTGAAACGGGAAAGGTAAAGTTAGCCCGTAATCGAGAATTTTGCTGGATAACACGAAGGTAAACGGATGGATATTGCAGCTTACATGGCTGAGGTGGGGGAGCAGGCTCGGGCAGCCGCGACCCTGGTGGCCCGTTCAACTACAGCGGTGCGCAATCAGGCGCTGCTGGCCACCGCCGAGGCCCTGGATTCGGCCCGCGCCGAACTGGCCGAAGCCAACGCCAAGGACTTGGACAACGGTCGAAGCAATGGCCTCGATAGCGCCATGCTAGATCGCCTGGAACTGACCCCCGAGCGCATCGACACCATGATCGAGGGGCTGCGTCAGGTAGCATCGCTGCCGGATCCGATCGGTGAGATCACCGACATGACCTACCGTCCCTCCGGTATCCAGGTGGGCAAGATGCGGGTGCCGCTTGGTGTCATCGGTATCATCTACGAGTCCCGCCCGAACGTGACCGTCGAGGCGGCGAGCCTGTGCCTGAAGTCCGGCAATGCCACCATTCTGCGGGGTGGCTCCGAAGCCATCCACTCGAACCAGGCCATTGCCCAGTGCCTGAGCAGGGGCCTGGCGGAAGCCGGCCTGCCGGAAACTGCGGTACAGGTCATCAAGACCACCGACCGCGCCGCCGTAGGCGAGCTGATCACCATGCCCAAGTACGTGGATGTCATCGTGCCCCGTGGTGGCAAGGGACTGATCGAGCGCATCAGTCGCGATGCCCGGGTGCCGGTAATCAAGCACCTGGACGGTGTATGCCACGTCTATATCGACAGCCACGCCGATCCGGAAAAAGCCCTGAAGATTGCCGTCAACGCCAAGACCCAGCGCTACGGCACCTGCAATACCATGGAGACCTTGCTGGTGGACGGCGAAATCGCCGACGACATCCTGCCGCTGCTGGCTCAGGCCTTTGCCGAGAAAGGGGTCGAGCTGCGGGGCTGCGAACGCACCCGGGGTGTCATTGCCGCCAACGAGGCGACCGAGGCTGACTGGGAAGCGGAGTACTTGGGCCCGATTCTGGCGGTGCGCGTGGTGGACGGCCTGGATGGCGCTATCGAGCACATCAATCGCTACAGTTCCCAGCACACCGACAGTATCGTCTCGGAGAATTTCACCCGGGCGCGTCGGTTCTTGACCGAGGTGGATTCCAGCTCGGTCATGGTCAACACCTCGACCCGATTCGCGGACGGCTTCGAGTATGGCCTGGGCGCTGAAATCGGCATTTCCACCGACAAGATCCACGCCCGCGGACCGGTCGGGCTGGAAGGGCTGACTTCCCAGAAGTACGTGGTGTTTGGCGACGGCCACATCCGCACCTGATGCCGATGCACGTAATCTATGGCGGCACCTTCGATCCCATTCACCACGGCCATCTGCGCACGGCCCTGGAAGTGGCCGATCGCCTGGGTGTCGCCACCGTTAACCTGGTGCCCTGCCACATTCCGCCGCATCGCGGTGCCACCGGCGCTTCAGCGGAACAGCGCCTGAAGCTGCTGGACCTGGCCGTGGCCGACGAGCCCCAGTTGGCGGTCGATGACCGCGAACTGCGGCGAGCGGGCGCCTCCTACACCGCCGACACCCTGCGCCAGCTCCGAGAAGAGCTGGGACCGGACCAGCCGCTGGTGATGGTGGTGGGCACCGATTCGTTCGCCGGGTTCGATCGTTGGCGAGAATGGCAGAGCATTCCGGAGCTGGCCCACATCCTGGTGGTGCAGCGGCCCGGGGCCGAGCTCGACCCGTCCGGGGCGCCCGCCAGGATGCTGGCGCAGCGCCGGGTATCGACACCAGAGTCGCTGAAAACCCGGCCCTGCGGGCTGATGCTGGATCTGCAGCTGCCGCTACTGGATATTTCCGCGACCGGTATCCGGGAGCGGGTCTCGACCGGCCGTTCCGCGCGCTATCTGATGCCCGATGCGGTGTGGCGGGAGATTCGTCGTCAGGGCCTGTACGGAGCCTGCCCCGACGGCAACTTTTAGTGCTACAATCGCGTCTGAATATGACTTTTCGGGCCGCCATTCCGGCTGACGCCCGTATAACAGGGTGATTATGCAGGCAGAACAACTGAAAGATCTGGTAGTTAACGCGCTTGAAGATGTAAAAGCACAGGACATCAGTGTGATCGATGTCCGTGACCGCACCAGTGTCACCGACTTCATGGTTCTGGCATCCGGCACCTCCAACCGGCATGTGAAATCCCTCGCCCATTCCGTGGTTTCCGAAGCCAAGGAGGAGGGTGTGCGCGCCAGCAACGTCGAAGGTGATTCCGTGAGCGACTGGATTCTGGTGGATCTCGGCGATGTGGTTGTTCACGTCATGATGCCCGCCACCCGGGAGTTCTACGATCTGGAGCGCTTCTGGCGCGATGCCCCGGATCTTGGTGTTGCAGGCAGCGAGTAATCATGCGGTTACGTCTGATCTGCGTGGGGCAGAAGATGCCCGACTGGGTCAGTGCCGGGTACCAGGATTACGCGCGCCGGATGCCACCGGAACTGCCACTCGAGCTGGTTGAGATTCCCCTGGCACACCGGGGCAAGAACCCCGACATTCCCAGACTGATGCAACGTGAAAGCGAGGCGCTGCTGACGGCGGCCGGCCCGAAAGATCGGGTGGTGGCGCTGGAGGTGGGCGGCCGGCCCTGGTCCACGGAAAAGCTCGCGAGCCAGCTGGAGAACTGGCAGCAGGACGGTCGCGACGTCAGCTTTCTGGTCGGCGGGCCCGATGGCCTTGCCGATGCCTGCCGGCAGAGGGCCGATCAGCAATGGTCCCTGTCGCCGCTTACCTTGCCCCATCCTCTGGTCCGGATCCTGCTCGCCGAGCAGTTGTACCGGGCCTGGTCGATCACGCGTAACCACCCGTACCACCGGGCCTAGGGGCGGTTATGCCGTGGGGTGAATTCAAGGACACCGCTGCCGAGCGCCGGCTGTTCCAGCGCCGAACCCTGGTCATGCTGATCTTCGTGTTGGCCCTGATCGGCGGGTTGCT
Organism: Marinobacter sp.; assembly: GCA_052031745.1. Taxonomy (GTDB): domain Bacteria; phylum Pseudomonadota; class Gammaproteobacteria; order Pseudomonadales; family Oleiphilaceae; genus Marinobacter. Next base: position 14,385 of record JBPEXK010000341.1, read on the forward strand.
GGCGCGGATGTACCAGCTCCAGATTGTGGAGCATGAAGTTTACACCACCCTGTCGGACAAGAACCGGGTCCAGGTCCAGTCGGTGCCGCCGCCCCGGGGCCTGGTGTATGACCGCAATCGCACCCTGCTGGCGGAAAATCGGCCGGTGTTCAGCGTCACCCTGGTGCCCGAGCGGGTCGATGGCATGCCCGAGACCCTGGCCCAGCTCGATCGCCTGCTGGACATCTCCGAGGAAGACCTGGAGCGCTTCGAGCGCCGACTGCAGGAACCTCGCCGCCCGTTCCAGGAAATTCCCCTGCGCTACGACCTCGATGAGCAGGAAATGGCCCGCCTGGCCGTGCACCGGCACGATCTGCCCGGGGTCGAAGTCAAGGCCGAGCTGGTGCGTTATTACCCCCACAGCGAACTCACCGCCCACGCCCTTGGCTTCGTCGGTCGCATCAACCGGGACGAGCTGCAGCGCATCGACCCGGTCAATTACGCCGGCACCAACTACATTGGCAAGTCCGGTATCGAGCGTTTCTACGAAGAAGTGCTGCACGGCGAAGTCGGCTATCAGCACGTGGAAACCAACGCCCGCGGCCGAACCTTGCGAGTCCTGGAGCGGGAAAACCCGGTGCCCGGGGAGGACCTGCAACTGCACCTGGATCTGCGGCTGCAGAAGCGGGCACACGACCTGCTGGATGGCCGGCGTGGCGCCATCGTGGCCATCGAGCCAACCACCGGGGGCATTCTGGCCCTGGCCAGTGTGCCAGGGTTTGACGCCAACAAATTTGTCACCGGCATCAGCGTCTCCGACTACCGCGAACTCAGCGAGAGCAAGGACAAGCCGTTGTTCAACCGGGCCCTGCGAGGCCAGTACCCGCCCGGCTCAACTGTAAAGCCAATGATGGCCATCGCCGCGCTCGACAGTGACGCCACCACCCGGGACTATACCATTTGGGATCCTGGGCACTTCCGTTTGAAAGAGGGCGGCCGGCTTTGGCGGGACTGGAAGCGGGGCGGCCACGGCTGGGTGGACCTGATGGACGCCATGGCGGAGTCCTGCGACGTCTATTTCTACGAAATTGCCGTCAAGATGGGCGTCGACACTATGTACAGCTACCTGTCCCGCTTCGGTTTTGGAGAGGACGCGGCGCTGGACGTCTCCGGTGCCCTGAGCGGCCTGCTGCCATCCCGGGACTGGAAGCGGGCAACCCGCAGCGAGCCCTGGTATCCGGGTGACTCGGTGAACATGGGCATCGGACAGGGCTTTATGCTGGCAACGCCGTTGCAGCTGGCCACCGCCACGTCCCTCATCGCCAATCGCGGCACCTGGACCGAACCGCGCCTGCTGAAGGACATCGAGGGCGATACCCCGGTCTCGGACTTCCTGCCCGAGCAAACCCATGAACCCCTGAAGCTGAAAGATCCCAGTGATTGGGAATATGTGGTCGATACCATGGCCGAGGTGATGCACGGCCGTAAGGGCACCGCCCGCAGTTCCGGCCGGGACGCGCCGTATCGCATGGCCGGCAAGACCGGCACCGCGCAGGTATTCAGTCTGGCCGAGGACGAGGAATACGACGCCGAAGAGGTGCAGGAGCGCCTGCGTGACCATGCCCTGTTTGTTGGTTTTGCACCCGTCGACAACCCCGAAATCGCGGTGGCGGTGATCGTCGAAAACGGCGGCGGTGGCAGCAGCACCGCGGCGCCGGTGGCGCGCGAGCTGTTCGACGCCTGGCTGCTGGAGTTTCCGGCGGCCGAGGAAGAAGCCCTGGTCAGTAAGGCCGGCGCCGGAGGAGGGCAGTAGTGGCACTGAACAATTTCATCGATCCCACCGCCACCAACCCGCTGGGCCGGCCCCGGGGCATCTGGTCCGCCTTGCACCTGGACCCGATCCTGCTAGTGCTGTTGCTGATCCTGGTGATTGGTGGCCTGTTCGTACTGTACAGCGGGGCCGATGGCAACATCGCCGTGGTCAAGGCCCAGGGTATCCGCCTGGGCGTTGCCTTCGTGGTGATGCTGGTGTTTGCCCAGCTCGATCCCGCCGTGTTCCGCCGCTGGGCGCCCTGGCTTTACGCCGCCGGTCTGGCGGGCCTGCTGGCGGTGCTGCTGGTCGGGGTCGGGGCCAAAGGCGCCCAGCGCTGGCTGGCGCTCCCCGGCCTGCCCCGGTTCCAGCCGTCCGAGCTGATGAAGCTGGTGGTGCCGATGATGGCGGCCTGGTACCTGTCGCGCCATTTCCTGCCACCCCGGTTCCGCCACGTGGTCGTGGGCTTGGCCATCGTTCTGGTGCCCATGATGATGATCATCCAGCAACCGGACCTGGGGACTTCCCTGCTGGTGGGCATGGCCGGACTGTTCGTGGTGTTTTTCGCCGGCATCAGCTGGAAGCTGATCGCCGCGTTTGTAGCACTGGTGTCGGTGTCGGCGCCGATGATGTGGTTTTTCGTCATGCGCGAGTACCAGAAACAGCGCGTGCTGACTCTGCTGGACCCCCAGAGCGATCCCCTGGGCGCCGGCTGGAACATCATTCAGTCCAAGACCGCGATCGGGTCCGGCGGGGTGGACGGCAAGGGCTGGTTGCAGGGCACCCAGTCGCACCTGGAATTCCTGCCGGAGAGCCACACCGATTTCATCGTGGCGGTGCTGGCGGAGGAGTTTGGCTTCATCGGCATGCTGGTTCTGATGCTGGTATACCTGCTGATCATCCTGCGCTGCCTGTACATTGCCGCCACCGCCCAGGATTCCTTCAGCCGGCTGCTGGCCGGGGCGCTGACCATGACATTCTTCATCTACATCTTCGTAAACGTAGGGATGGTCAGTGGTCTTCTGCCAGTGGTGGGGGTGCCCCTGCCGCTGATCAGTTACGGTGGCACCTCCGGGGTCACCCTGATGGCCGCCTTCGGGGTGCTGATGTCGATCCACACCCATCGCCGCATGATCAGCGCCTAGGCCATGATCAGCGACTAGGCAAAGGTGGCGAGCGGGTAATGGTGAACCGGTGATATAACCCGTTACAATAAGATTCGGCCGCCACCCATTGATTTGGCGGCCGTTGTGCAAGAGGAACTCCGGACTGTGACCTTCAAGCCTTCGCTTTCACTGCTTTTGGCGCTGCCCCTGGCGCTCTTTCTGGCCGGGTGTGCGTCATCCCCGGAAACCGACCATTCCTCCCGCTACACCATTTCCCAGGATCGTGCCCCGGCGGGCAATTTCGATGTGTCCGGGCTGGCCGATGCCAAGCCGGTGTACGAATCCCCGCGCCGGGCCGGCAACAAGTCGCCTTACACCGTGTGGGGCAAGCAATACCAGGTGATCGCCAGCAACGACGGCTATGTCGCCCGGGGCACCGCGAGCTGGTATGGCGAGAAGTTTCACGGCCACAAGACGTCGAATGGTGAAACCTTTAACATGTACGCCATGTCGGCGGCCCACAAGTCCCTGCGCATTCCCAGCTACGCCCGGGTGACCAACCTGGATAACGGACGCTCGGTCATTGTCCGGGTGAACGATCGTGGCCCGTTTCACGGTGATCGCCTGATTGACCTGTCCTATGCGGCGGCGAAAAAACTGGGTTACCAGTCCCGAGGTACCGCCCGAGTGGAAGTGGCGGCCATCACCGTGCGCCCCGACGGCTCGATGACGCTGGCCGGGCAACCGTTCGTGCCCGGGGATACGGTAAGCTACCCTGACTCCCAGGTGGCCGCCAGTGGCGACGTGGCGGGCAGCAGCCAGGCCCTGTTCGTTCAGCTTGGCTCGTTCAGCAGCCGCAGTCCGGCCGAGAAACTGAAAGACCGGGCCCAGGCGGTGGTCGAGAAGCCGGCCCGGGTCCGCTCCATCGATACCGGCTCAGGGCGGTTTCACCGAGTGCAGGTGGGGCCCTTCGCCGACGAGAACGCGGCGCGCCGGGTGCAAAGCCTGCTCGAATCCCGGGGCTTCGCCCAGTCGATTCTGCTGACGGACTCACACTGATTTTTGAACCCGAAAGACACACATCCAACGACAAATGACTAAACCCATGGCCCTAAAATCTCTGCTCCGCTCCTGCTCGATGCTCCTGGTCTTGACCCTGGCACTGGTTGGCAAATCGACCGCGCAGTCGGTCCTGATTCCTTCGCCACCGCAGATTGCCGGTAGCTCCTACATCCTGATGGACCCCAAGAGCGGGCGCATCATCATGGAGGAGAACAGCCACGAACGCCTGCCGCCGGCCAGCCTCACCAAGATGATGACGGCCTACATCGTCGAGCGGGAACTGGACGAAGGCCGCATCAACATGTCGGACATGGTGCCGATCAGTGTCCGGGCCTGGAAAACCGAAGGTTCGCGCACCTTCGTGCGTGAGGGCACCAGTGTGCCGGTGGAAGACCTGCTCAAGGGCGTGATCATCCAGTCCGGTAACGACGCCTCGGTGGCCCTGGCCGAATTTGTCGCCGGCAGTGAAGACGCCTTCGTCGATATCATGAACCAGCAGGCGCAGTTGCTGGGCATGACCGGCACCCATTTTGAGAACGCCACCGGCCTGCCGTCGCCGGAGCATTTCTCCACCGCCCACGACCTGGCCGTGCTGGCTCGAGCGATCATCAACGATTACCCGGAAAATTACCCGATCTACGCGGAGAAGCACTTCACCTACAACAACATCCGCCAGCCCAACCGCAACAGCCTGCTGTGGCGCGATGATTCCGTGGACGGCCTGAAAACCGGCCACACCGAAGAGGCCGGTTACTGCCTGGTGGCGTCCGCCAAGCGCAACGACACCCGCCTGATTGCGGTGGTCATGGGCACCAGCAGCTCCGAATCCCGGTCCCAGGAAGTTCAGAAAATGCTGAACTACGGCTTCCGCTACTACGAGAGCGAGCGTTTGTTCAGCACCGGCCAGGAAGTGATCAAGGCGCCGGTGTGGGCGGGCCAGTCCGAGCAGGTGTCGGTCGGCCTGACCGACGACGTGTTCGTCACCATCCCCCGCGGCTCCCGGGGCGAGCTGGAATCCACGGTGGACCTTGATTCCGTGATCAAAGCGCCCATCAAGGTGGGAGATGAGCTGGGTCGGGTCAAGGTGTCGCTCAATGGCGAGGTGCTGGTGGATCAGCCGGTACAGGCCCTGACCGACGTGCCCGAAGGTGGCTTCTTCAAGCGCATCTGGGATGCCATCAAGCTCTTTTTCGTTCAGTTGTTTCAGTAAGGAGGCCGGGTCTCCGGGAGTCATGACGGCATGAGTGAGCCGAAAGCACCGAAAATCGAATTTCCCTGCGATTACGTCATCAAGGTGATCGGCAACGCCGCGCCCGATTTCAAGGACTTCGTGGTCGAAGTGGTGGAACGCCACGCTCCGGGCATTACCGACGACGATGTCTCGGTCAACGACAGCAGCAAGGGGCGCTTCTCTTCCGTCCAGTTGAAGATCACCGCGACCGGGGAAGCCCAGCTCAAGGCCCTGTTTGAGGAACTCAAGGCCAGCGGCCGGGTTCACATGGTGCTGTAACCCCGATGGCCGACCTGATCGTTCGTTCCCTGGGCCAACAGCCCTACCTGGAAACCTGGGAAGCCATGAAGTCGTTCACGGCCGACCGGGATGACAGCGTCACCGACGAGCTCTGGTGTCTGGAGCATCCGCGGGTGTATACCCAGGGCCAGGCCGGCAAGGCCGAGCACATCCTGGCCCCCGGTGACATTCCGGTGATTCCGGTCGATCGCGGCGGGCAGGTCACCTACCACGGCCCGGGCCAGTTAGTGATCTATCTGATGATCGATCTGAGCCGGCGCAAGCTCGGGGTGCGCGCCCTGGTCGATCAGATCGAGCAGGCTATAGTACGGACCCTGGCCGACCTCGATATCGAGGCCGCGCCGCGCCCGGACGCCCCCGGGGTCTACGTGGGTGAATCCAAGATCGCCTCGCTCGGCCTGCGGGTCCGGCGCGGCTGCTCCTTCCACGGTCTGGCCCTGAATGTTGCCATGGACATGGAGCCCTTCCGTCGTATCAACCCTTGCGGCTACGCCGGCATGGCCATGAGTCAGGTGTCGGATTTCAGTCCGGGCGCCACCGTTCCGGAGCTGGAGCGCCGGCTGGCGGCCGAGCTGGTCGCGGGGCTTGGCGCCGACGCGGTCGATTACCGACAGGGCTGGTGAGGCCCGGCGCACCGATGCATTGGCCCGGTGGCCGGCAAGAACCGGTCGGTTGGGGTAGGTCAGTTCGACAGAGTATCCGTATAATGGCGAGAAGCCGCCGTTGACGGTGAAATTCTCCGATCCGACAGGTCACGCATGTCAGCCAGACGTCCAGGAAAATCGGTCGCCCGCATCAAAACCGGCAGTTTCGAGCGTCGTCTCAGCCTCACCCGCGCCGGGCTGTTTGCCGGCACCCGCATGGCCTCGCACATGGCCACCAACTGGTTCAGCAACCGCGAGAAACGGGAAAAGAAACACCGGGCCATGCTCTCGAGCCAGGCGCAGTTTCTGGTGGAAGAGCTGGGCCAGCTCAAGGGCAGCGTGGTCAAGATAGGGCAGGTGATGGCGCTGTACGGCGAGCACTTCCTGCCGGCGGAAGTAACCGAAGCCCTGCATACCCTGGAAGACCAGACCACTTCCCTGGAGTGGGCGTCGATCGAACCGGTACTGCAGGAGGAGCTGGGCGCCGCCAAGCTGGCGGAGCTGGACATTGATCCGGAGCCCATTGGTGCCGCTTCTCTCGGCCAGGTGCATCGGGCGGTGCGCCGCAGCGACGGCCTGGAGCTGGTGCTCAAGGTGCAGTACCCGGGGGTTGCCGATGCCGTCGACAGCGACCTCAATTCCGTCGCTCAACTGCTGAAGATCGCGCGCCTGGTCAGCTTCGGTCCGGAGTTCAACGACTGGCTGGAAGAGGTGCGGGAAATGATGCACCGGGAAGTGGACTATCGCCTGGAGGCGAGAACCACGGAGAAGTTCCGCCAGATGCTGGAGTCCGACCCCCGCTTCATCGTGCCCCGGGTACTGCAGGAGTACTCCACCGCGCACGTCATCGCCTCCACCTACGAGCACGGGCATGCGGTCAGTTCCGGTCCGGTGCGGGAATTGCCCCTGGCGCGTCGCAGCGCCCTCGGCGAGGCGGCACTGGAGCTGTTCTTCCGGGAACTGTTTGTCTGGGGTGAAATCCAGACCGACCCCAATTTCGGCAACTACCGCATCCGCATCGCCGGCGAGGAGGGCGAAGACCCGGGATACGATCGCATTGTGTTGCTCGATTTTGGCGCGGTGCAGTCCTATTCCGACAAGTTCCTGGACCCGGTGCGCCAGATGATTCGCGCCTCCTACGAGCAGGATCTCGAGGCGGTGATCGACGGTGGTGTGCAACTGCGGTTCATGAGCCGCGACTGGCCCAGGGAAGTGTTGGAGACCTTCGGTAACGTGTGCATGTCGGTGCTGGAGCCGCTCAGCTCCGAGCACGATCAATGGCCCGATTACGCGGTCAATGATGACGGCCAATACCGCTGGAAACAGAGCGACCTGCCGTCGCGGGTCGCGCGCCAGGCCGCCCGCTCGGCCATCAGCCGCTATTTCCGGGTGCCCCCCAAGGAGTTCGTGTTCCTCAATCGCAAGCTCATTGGCGTGTACACCTTTGTGGCGGTGCTGCATTCCGAGTTCAACGGCGAACCCCTGCTGCGCAAGTACCTCTACGGTGACGAGGCCTCGGCCACCAGCCAGAGCACAAAGGCGTAACGCAAGCCCTTGCCGATGCCCACCAGGATGATGAAATTCAGCCAGGGCACCCGCATAATACCGCCCACCAGCGTCAGCGCGTCACCGCCCAGGGGCAGCCAGCCCAGCAGCAAGGACCACTGACCGTAGCGGTTGAATCGGTTGCGGGCGCGATGCAGCTGCATTTCGCTGATCGGAAACCACTTCTTGTCCTTAAAGCGATCCACTTGTCGGCCGATAAGGCCATTAACAACGGAACCAAGGGTGTTGCCCAGGGTGGCTGAGAACCACAGCCACCAGTACGAAAAGCCCTGCGTCACCAGCGTGCCCAGCAAGATCTCCGAGTAGGCCGGAAGTAAGGTTGCGGCGGCAAAGGCGGTCAGGAAGAGCGTCAGGTACGCCAATCGGTTCTCCTCGAAATGAAATTCACAAGGTTGCTGTCGCAACAGTCAGGTTTGTCCCCAAGATGAAACAGCTTTCCCTTCAGTTCAAACTCTATGCCCTGGTGATTTCGCTGCTGCTGGTGCTGGGCATCAGCATCGTCGTCACCGCCCAGATGTCGCTGACGAGTATGGAGCAGCGGCTGACCACCGAAGCCCGCACTACGGTGCAGGGCGTGGTCATGGACCAGCTCAGTGCCACCGCCGGTAAATACGGGGAACTGGTCAGCGGCCAGTTCGCCACCGCCTACCGTACCCCCGAAGTGGTGCGCAACGTCATTACCCGTAACATCCAGGCTGACAGCTCCGGCCGGATCAGCCGTACCGCCCTGCAGGAGACCATCGGCGCCATCCTGAAAGAGCAGTCCAGCCTGAGTTCCATTTACGCCCATTTCGAGCCGGACGGTTACGATGGCCAGGACCGCTATTTCACCGGGGGCGTCGAGGACCATAGCAGCAACGATGGCACCCTGGAAATCTATTACTACCGGGACCCCAGCGGCAAGGTGGTGTTCAATCGCACCGAGGACCCGGGCTTCAAATATCTGGAAAGCCGCAACGAGTTCGGCATCCGTGACGGTGAGTGGTACCTGTGCTCCATGGAGTCCAAGACCCCCTGCATCATGGAGCCTTACGAGTATGAAATTGAAGAGGGCTATACCGAACTGATGACCAGTCTGGTGGTACCGATTCTGGACGATGGCAAATTCGCCGGAGTTACCGGCACCGATCTGAACCTGACCACACTGCAGCAGGCCATTGTCGAAGTCAGCCAGAATCTGTTCGACGGCCAGTCCCGGGTCACCCTGCTGAGCCAGACCGGCCTGATCGCCGCCTCCAGCCATTACCAGAACCACCTTGGCCGGCCCCTGAACGAAGCCCTGCCGGAGCTGGCCGATGAGTTCGTGAACCTGCACCGGGGCGAGGGCAGTTTCGACGACGGTGACACCCTGGCAGTGTCTTACCCGGTGCAGATCGGCCTGGCCAACACCCAATGGTCGTTGCTGATCGAGTTGCCCCGGGACGCGGCCCTGGCCAGCGTTGGCGAGATGACTGCGCTGCTGTCCGAGGAGGTGTCAGCCACTGCCACCGACCAGACGGTGGTGGGGATTGTCGTGGTCGTGCTGGCGACCCTGGGGCTGATTGTGCTGGTGCGCTCGGTGACCCGGCCCCTGAACGAGATTCGCGACCGGATGCAGAATCTGGCCAGTGCCGAGGGCGACCTGACCCGCGAGCTGGACATCGACACCCACGCCGAGCTGATTGACCTGGCCAACGGCTTCAACACCTTCCTGGGTCGCCTGCGCAGCATGATCAACGACTTGAAAGACGTGAACGCCCGGGTCAGCGAGCAGGCCCGAGGCGTCGGCGCCATCGCCCGGGACACCGACGAGCAGACCTCGCGCCAGCACGCGGACATCGACAGCGTGGTGGCGGCCATGAACGAAATGTCGGCAGCGGCGGGGGAAGTCGCTGGCTTCGCCGGTGATGCCGCCGAGAACGCCCGCATGGCCCAGAATGGCATTCGTTTTACCCAGGAGACCCTGCAGTCGGCGGTCAGCGGAGTGCGCGCAGTGTCCACGGACATGACCGAGGCCAGCACCGCCATCGGCCACGTTGCCAGCCGCAGCGAGGACATCAACCGCATCCTCGACGTCATTCGCGGGGTCGCCGAGCAGACCAACCTGCTGGCGTTGAACGCCGCCATCGAGGCGGCCCGGGCCGGCGAGCAGGGCCGTGGTTTCGCGGTGGTGGCGGACGAGGTCCGGACCCTGGCCATGCGCACCCGGCAGTCCACGGATGAAATCAGCGACATGATCGACGGGTTGAAAGTGGATGTGGATGGCGCCGTGTCGGTGATCGAGAGTGGTGTCGGCCGGGCGTCGTCGGCGGTGGACGGCACCCAGGAGGCCGCCCACTCCCTGGCGACCGTGGTTGAGCGTATTGGCACCATCGTGGAACACGTGACCCAGGTGGCGACTGCGGCCGAGGAGCAGAGCTCCGTGAGCGAGGAGATCAACCGCAACCTGACCCAGATCGGCGACGCCGCCAGCGACTTGCGTGAACTGGCGGGCCGAGTGAAAGGCAGCGGTTCTACCCTGGATGAGCAGGTTCAGGTGCTGGAGCGCGAACTGGGGCGCCTGAGAACCTGAGTGGACGGGCCTCGCGCGGGCATGGTTCTGCGCTATGGCCCTGATTCACAGCATCAATTTTTTAAGTCGCCTAATTCATGGCACCATTGGCGCAAATTTAGATATTGAACTTCAAAGTCGTTGGAGGTCCCTATGGATCATGTAACCATTTACGGTCGTACAAGTTGCGGATTCTGCGTCCGGGCCAAGGGGCTGTGTGAGGCCAAAGGCCTGCCCTATACCTGGATCGACATCATGGCCGAGGGCCTGAGCAAGGCCGACATCGCCGAGAAGATCGGCCGGCCGGTCCATACCGTGCCGCAGATCCTGGTTGGTGATGAGTATGTCGGTGGCTGTGACGAGTTTTTCGATTTCGTTCGCAGCCGAGAGGCGGCACCGGCCCAGTAAACGCCGGCCGAACAAAACGGCAGATCAAAAAGAAACGCCCGATCGCATCGCGAGTCGGGCGTTTTTTTATGCCGTTCTTTGCGTTTAAAGCTGGAACGGGGTCTTCAGTTTCTTCTCCACCAACTGGTTCTTCAGCTTGGCAACCCGCGGCAGGCCGTTGTCGAACGGCGGGAAGCTCTCGCCCTCAATCAGCGGCTGCAGGTATTCCCGGCAATCCTGGGTAATGCCGAAGCCATCGTCAGTGATGTAGTGGATCGGCATCTTCTTTTCCTGGTTGGCGACGTCACTCAGCGGTGCCTCGCCAATCTTCCAGCGGTACGGGTTGGCCTGCTCGCGCACGATGGTCGGCATCAGCGCCTGTTTGCCGGCGATCGCCATTTCCACCGCGGCCTCACCCACGGCGTACGCCTGCTTCACATCTGTGGCGGAGGCGATGTGGCGGGCGCTGCGCTGCAGGTAATCGGCTACCGCCCAGTGGTACTTGTGACCCAGGGCCTGCTTTACCATGTTGGCCAGGGCCGGGGCGACGCCACCCAGCTGGGTATGACCAAAGGCGTCTTTGGCGCCGGCGTCCGCCAGGAAGCGGCCATCTTCGTACTGGGCACCTTCGGAGGCGACAACCACGCAGTAGCCGTACTCCTTCACGCAGTGATCCACCCGCGCCAGGAAGGCATCCCGGTCAAACGGAATTTCCGGGAACAGGATGATGTGCGGCGGCTCGCCTTCGCCCTGGCCGGCCAAACCACCAGCCGCGGCAATCCAGCCCGCGTGCCGGCCCATCACTTCCAGGATGAAGACCTTGGTGGAGGTCTCACACATGGATTTGATGTCCAGGCTGGCTTCCATGGTGGAGGTGGCAATGTACTTGGCCACCGAGCCAAAACCCGGGCAGCAGTCGGTGAACGGCAGGTCGTTGTCGACGGTCTTGGGCACGCCGATGCAGGTGATCGGGTAGCCCATTTTTTCGCCGATCTGGGAGACCTTGTAGGCGGTGTCCTGGGAGTCGCCGCCACCGTTGTAGAAGAAATAGCCGATGTCGTGGGCGCGGAACACCTCGATCAGACGCTCGTACTCGCGCCGGTTCTCGGAAATGTTCTTGAGCTTGTGGCGGCAGGAGCCAAAAGCACCGCCGGGGGTGTGGATCAGCGCCTCGATGGCCTCGTCACTTTCCAGGCTGGTATCAATCAGCTCTTCCTGCAGTGCCCCGATAATGCCGTTGCGACCTGCGTAGACCTTGCCGATCTTGTCCGGGTGCTTGCGTGCGGTCTGGATGACGCCGCTGGCGCTGGCATTGATGACGGCGGTTACCCCGCCAGACTGAGCGTAGAATGCGTTCTTGATAGCCATCTCGGGCTAAAGCCTCCTCCTGGTTCGATATTGGCGCAGATGATACGCCAATCGGCGCGGATTTTCATGAGCAGGATTGCGGATGGAGTGGCTCTTGACGGGCCCGGGCGGATACGGGAGGCTTGTCGGGTTTTCATGGCAGAGGCAGTAACGGAATGCATATCCACATCCTGGGAATCTGTGGCACGTTTATGGGCAGCCTGGCGGTTCTGGCCCGGGAACTCGGGCACACGGTGACCGGTTCCGACCAGGGCGTTTACCCGCCGATGAGCACCCAGTTGCAGGCCCAGGGCATTGAGCTGATGGAAGGCTACAGCGCCGAACACCTGGAGCCCGAGCCGGACCTGGTGCTGATTGGCAACGCCATGTCCCGGGGCAACGAGGAAGTCGAGGCGGTGCTCAACCGCAACATCGACTACATGTCCGGCCCCGAGTGGCTGGCGCGGGAAGTGTTGCGCCATCGCTGGGTGCTGGCGGTCGCCGGCACCCACGGCAAGACCACCACCACCTCCATGCTGCTTTGGATTCTGGACCAGGCCGGGTTCGAGCCCGGGTACCTGGTGGGCGGTGTGCCCAAAGACTTCCCAGTGTCAGCCCGACTTGGCAACAGTGATTTCTTCGTTATCGAGGCGGACGAGTACGACAGCGCGTTTTTCGACAAGCGCTCGAAGTTCATCCACTACCGCCCGCATACCCTGATTCTGAACAACCTCGAATTCGACCACGCCGACATCTTCGACAACGTCGAAGCCATCGAGCGCCAGTTTCATCACCTGGTGCGCACGGTACCGTCCCAGGGGCTGGTGATCCGGCCGGCGCTGGACGCCCATCTGGACAATGCGCTGGAGCTGGGCTGCTGGAGCCCGGTGCAGGACACCGCGATTGGCAGTGAAGTGCCCCGTACCTCGGACTGGCGTGCCGAACTGCTGTCGGAAGACGGCAGCCGGTTTATGGTCATTCACCACGAGCAGCCGGTGGCCACCCTGAAATGGTCCCAGACCGGTATGCACAATGTGCGCAATGCCCTCTCGGCCATTGCTGCGGCGCGCCACGTCGGCATCACGCCGGATCACGCGGTCGCTGCCCTGTGCCGATTCTCCGGGGTGAAGCGCCGGATGGAATTGCTGGCGGAGGTGGACGGCGTGCGGGTGTACGACGATTTCGCCCACCACCCGACCGCCATCGAAACCACCCTGGAGGGGCTTCGGGCGCAGGTGGGCGAGGAGCCCATCGTCGCGCTGATCGAACCGCGTTCCAATACCATGAAGCAGGGCGTGCACCAGCAGACCCTGTTGCCCAGCGCTGCCGCCGCCGATCGGGTGCTGTGGGCCAATCTGAATGGTATGGACTGGCTGCCGGCCCTGGTTGATCAATGGCAGGCGGGCAACGAGGGTGACCACCGCCATCGGGTGGAAACCTCGGTCGAGGCGCTGATTGAGCGGGCGTTGGACGAGCTGCCCCCGCGCTGCCACATTGTGATCATGAGCAACGGCGGTTTTGGCGGTATCCACGGTAAACTTGTGGCGGAGCTTGAGCGTAAGAAGGCCTGAGTTTTCAATACCGCCATTCATAAACTTGTTCAGGGCTAACCATGACCAGCACACCTGAAACGGTAAAAACCGTCAATCTGGCGTTCACCGGTGCCTCCGGCGCCCAGTACGGCTTGCGCCTGCTGCAGTGCCTGGTGGCGGCCGGTTGTCGGGTCAACGTCATGGTCAGCCGCGCCGCCCAGGTGGTGATTGCCACCGAAACCGAGCTGAAGTTGCCGGGCACGCCGCCGGCCATGCAGGATTTCCTCACCGAATGGGCCGGCGCCGAAGCCGGCCAGATCCTGGTGTTCGGGCGTGACGACTGGTTTGCACCGCCGGCGTCCGGTTCCGGTGAGAAGGCGCCACTGGTGATTTGCCCGTGCAGCACCGGCACCCTGTCCGCCCTGGCCAGTGGCGCCAGCGATAACCTGATCGAGCGGGCCGGGGATGTTGCTCTGAAGGAACGGCGCCAGCTGATTCTGGTGCCCCGGGAAGCGCCGTTCTCGGAAGTGCACCTGGAAAACATGCTCAAGCTGACCCGCATGGGCGCGGTGATCATGCCTGCCTGTCCCGGCTTCTACCACCAGCCGCAATCGGTACAGGACCTGGTGGATTTCATCGTGGCCCGGCTCCTCGATCACCTGGGAATTGCCCAGGATCTGATGCCCCGCTGGGGCGAGGCCCGTGCCGAGAGCAAACGCGCCCAGGACTGAACCCCGCGGCGATGGTTTTGGCCAGCCCGATTGATGGTTTTCATCATTGAGCGCAGGCGCCCACCGGCCGAGACTTGGTGAACCACAAACACAATACGGGTTACTCACCGAGGTTCACCATGATCCCACGTACACTGTTCGACGCCGATCTCGACGGCTTTCGCGATTCTGTCCGCAAATTCCTGGAGCAGGAGGCGGCGCCCTACCACGAGCAATGGGAAAAGGATGGCCAGGTCAGCCGTGAATTATGGCGCAAGGCCGGTGAGCTCGGCTTCCTGTGCCCAACCATGCCCGAGGAGTACGGCGGGGTCGGGGCAGATTTCCGCTACAGCGCTGTGGTCATTGAGGAGGTGGCCAACGCCGGCCTCACCGGCATCGGCTGGGGCCTGCATTCCGACATCGTTGCGCCCTACATCCTGAACCACGGCTCCGAGGAGCAGAAACAGCATTACCTGCCAAAACTGGTCTCCGGCGAGATGATCGGCGCCATCGCCATGACCGAGCCGGGCGCCGGCTCCGATCTGCAAGGGGTGAAGACCACCGCCGTTAAACACGGTGACCATTACCTGCTGAACGGGTCCAAGACCTTCATCACCAACGGTCAGCTGGCCGATCTGGTGATCGTGGTGGCGAAGACCGATCCGAAAGAGGGCGCCAAGGGCACCAGTCTGCTGCTGGTGGAGTCGGCCTGGGACGGCTTCGAAAAGGGCCAGAACCTCAAAAAGGTGGGCATGAAAGCCCAGGACACCTCGGAATTGTTCTTCCAGGACGTCAAGGTGCCGGCGGGCAACCTACTCGGCTCGCTGGAAGGGCAGGGCTTCTTCCAGCTGATGCAGGAGTTGCCGGCCGAGCGGTTGCAGGTGGCCCTGTCCGCCGTGGCGGCGGCTGAAGCGGCCTGGCAGTGGACGCTGGATTACGTCAAGGAGCGCAAGGCGTTCGACAAGCCGGTGCTGGCGTTTCAGAACACCCGGTTCAAGATGGCGGAAATGAAAGCGGAAATCACCGCCGCCCGGGTGTTCACCGACCGGTGTCTGGAGCTGCATCTGGACAAGAAACTGGACGTGCCCACCGCGGCCATGCTCAAGCAGCACACCACCGACCTGCAGTGCAAGGTGATGGATGAGTGTGTCCAGCTGCACGGCGGTTACGGTTACATGTGGGAGTACCCCATCGCCCGCGCCTGGGCCGATTCCCGGGTTCAGCGCATCTACGCCGGCACCAATGAAATCATGAAAGAAATCGTGGCGCGCTCGTTCTGACGCGCCGCCGGTGGCTTTCCGCCGGCCACGCCCCCGGTGCCTGCCGCCGGGGGCAGCGGGTCCCGGTTACCAAAGTTTACAAATTGCCAAACCTATCAAGGTCTGCTTCGTTCACATCCCCTAAAGTAGCGGCACAACCACTAACAAGGATAACCGGTTGCCGTTATGAAGCCCTCTCTCTGCTCCAGCGTGTCACTTCTGGTTCTTGCCCTCGGTCTGGCCGGGTGTGGTGAGGAATCCGACGAGCTGCCGGTCGATGGCCGGGACTTTGATGGTCTCGAGTACAGTGAACCGGTGGCCTACAAAGGCAAGGTCATTGACGGCTACCTGATCAACGCCCGGGTTTGGCTGGATATCGATGGCGACGGTCAGCCCACGCCGGGGCCCATGGAGGTGGTTCTGGACAATGGCTCGGTGGTGACGCTGGCCTCGGGCGAGCCCACCGCCATGAGCGGCGAAAACGGCGACTTCCTGTTGGATGTCAGCGAGCTGGAGCTGGACCCGGCCATTGGGCCAGATCTGGACCCGCGGGATTACCCGCTGCACGCCCTGGCCATTCCCGGCAAAACCCTGGAGCAAACTCCCGCCGGTAACGTCGCTGTCGATCGTGCCTACCTGTTGTCGGCCTCACCCGGTGTCCGCAATGTCACCCCGCTGACCACTCTGGCCCGATTCCGGGATCTGACCGGGCTGGCGCCGGGCTCCAGTTACAACTTGCCGGAAAGCATGGAGGGCATGAACCTCCAGCGTGACTACATTCTGGCCGAGGATGAGCAGGCCCACGCCTACGCCCGGGCCCTGGCCCGGTTCATGGCCAGCCAGATTCCCTCCACCTACAACGACCTGTTGGCAGATGCCAGCAGCACCGGTACCGAACGCTACCTGAGCGCCGATGGCGCCTACCTGCTGGGTGTGTCCCTGGTGACTCACGCCAGCGACGTGGTAGAGCTGGTCGATGCTGCGGCCGGCGGCAAGTACGCCAGTGTGGCGGTCGAGGCCCTGGCGTTGCCGGACGTGGCCCTGGAATTGAGCAATCCGATCCTGCTGACCCGTCAGCGTATCCTGGCCCAGCCAAAACTTTCGGCCAAGCTGCCCACCGGGGTGTCCGATCTGCAAGCCTCGGCGGAGCTGATATTTGACTACACCGAGGCCGGGCAGTTGACGTCAATCTCCGCGAACGGCTGCCTGGCGCCCTCCATGCAGGAGTTGGCCCGGCTGATTGCGGTCAATGGCTATCCGGCCGAGCTGCAGACCCAGTGGTTCCCCTCGGCATCGCTCTCGACCCAAAGTCTGGTCCACTACGAGGATCCCGCCATCGATGAGAGGCTTACCTTTGATTGGGCCGGGGGCGAGATCCGTTTCGAGACAGTGACCACCTGCCACGACCACGAGGACATTTACGCCGGCTCCAGCGAACTGGGCGGCGCCGCGGAAATTGTCTACAGCTGGACCCGCCACCCCGATGACCGAATTGAACTGCAGGCGCGCATTCCCCAGCCTGGCGGGTCGGTGCTGACACGCACTCTGGAGGCAGTCCCCCTCGCCGAGAGCCCGGCCGGCTTCGTGCCCCACACCCGCAGTGAGGATGGCGTGGAGGAAATGTCGTTGCAGCTCGCCAGTGGCGGAGGAGCCTGCACTCTGTCGGAGGAGGTGAAGGAATTGGAGGTGGTGGTCAGTGCCATTGAGCCGTATACCTTCTCTGGCTACCCGACACAGCCGGTGTCGTTCAACGATCTGGAACTTGAGCTGGATGCCCGTACTCGGACCATTTCGGAGGGGAGTTCAGAGGTGCAGGTCGAGCGCCTGCTGCGCTATGGCTTTCTCGATCCAGATATGGCCGATCTTTCCAACGTGGAGGCAACCCGAGGTTTCGAATGGATGATGTATTACCCGGCCATGGACAGTCCGGACCTGGTGCCAAGCAAGCCAAATCTCATTGAGGAGGCCTACCTGACCCAGCACAGCTCCGATAGGGCCTGTGGTCGCGAATTTGAGCGCGCGCCCACACAGGCCTACGCCCGGGTCGAATACTCGTACGAGTCGCTATCGAACTATCTGGTGGGGCTGCTGCAGTAAGCAGCAGCCACTCGAACCGCAAAAACCCGTTCAGGATTAGTGGGTGTGACCATCGGCGTAATGGTCGTCCTTTTCCTTCCCTTTGACGTTTTCTTCCGTCGAGCCATGATGGTCTTGAGGTGCCTGTTTGCTCTGACCGCCATTGGCGTCGTGACTCTCCGCCATCATTGCGCTCATGTCTCCATGGTCATGATCGTGGCCGTCATGGCCCTTGTGACCATCGTGAGTCGTGGCAGTCTGTTCGGTGTCCGGCTTGATGAGTCTTCGGTACTGAGCCTCGGAAAGGTCGGGAAGGCGCTGGAGGAAGGCGGTGATTTCCCAGAGTGCCTTGTCCTCATGAGTCAGTCCCCAGGCAGGCATGCCGCTCATTTTAATGCCGTTCTTGATTACCCAGAACTGCTCGGCCGGACCAAAATGGCCCTCAGCCGTCAGTGCAGGTGGTTTGGGGTTGAGTCCCTTGCGGAGCACCGTGCCGTCCAGGCCAGGTTTCAAATGGCAGGCTGCGCAGAGCTGATCGTAGGCGCGGGCACCCCTGCGGATCATGGTCTCGTCCGATAAATTCGCCGGTACCTCAATATCAGATACCCTTGCCTGTACCGAATTTTCCATGGTGGTGTGCAAGACCCAATGGCCCAACGCGCTGTGTTTGTCCATAGCGGTCACGTTGTAGATGCCACTGTGGATGAACGCGAGGCCGCCCAGCGCCAGAACCACCAGCGCCAGTGAAATGTGAAGTAGAGTACGCATTCATCCCTCCGTCTAACTGATCGGATTTACATTCGGCGGTCGGCGCGTCGATCACGAGCGCGACGGCGTTGACAGCATGGGTGACTGCAATCATTCTATGTTATCAAGTGTCCAACGCCCGATAAAATGTCTCGATGAACACAACCCTCATACAGCAACTGTTTCGCCACAGACGACGTCTGGCACTGGCGACACTGGTCTCTTGGGCATTATGTGCCCTGATGATTGGCTGTTTGATGGGTGAGGCCAACGCTATCCACGAGTCGTCGGGGGACTCGAGTCACTCGGGCCATGCGAGCATGGCGATCAACCATGTTGATGCTCATGGCGACCCAGCCGGTGTGGGCGCGGAGCATTGGCAGAGTGGCGACTGCTGTGAGAGCGAACGCGAGCCTGTTCCCCTGTCCGTTGGCGCGTTTCTAATCGTTCCACTTGGGCTGGCGCTGTCCATCCTGCTTCCGCTTCTCCGACAGCCAGGTGCTGCTTGGTTGCGAAGCCTTCTTCCCCTCGGTCGAATACGACCTCCCCGTCTCCACGTTGTCTACTGTTCCCTGCTGCATTGAGCCACCGTTGCTGGCGCTCCTGATCTCGAGCGCTGTCTGTTCGAAGTTCTGACAGTTTTGTTGGTTGCTTGTTAGCGACCATGCAACGGAGAAAACCATGCAACGCGTACTTTTTGCCACTGTCCTGGTGGTGGTGGCCTTTGCCGCAGGCTGGTGGCTAAACCCCCAGATGGCGGAGATGAACTCTTCCCATTCAGGCCCGGAAGCGAAGGGCGAGCGCGAGCCGCTCTATTGGGTCGCTCCAATGGACGCCAATTATCGCCGTGACAAGCCGGGCAAATCGCCGATGGGTATGGATCTGGTGCCGGTCTATGAAGAAGAGTCGGGGGAGCAAGACGATGGCGGTGTGAGCATCAGCCCGCGTATTGCTGCCAGCCTGGGGGTTCGGACCGCAGAAGTCTCCCGTGGCGCGCTCGACCTGCCCATCGAAACCGTGGGGCGTGTGACCTACGACGAGGATCAACTGGTTCATTTTCACAGCCGGGTTTCGGGATGGATCGAAGAGCTGGCGGTGAACGCCACCGGCGAGCCCGTGGAGAAGGGGCAGCCGTTGCTTGCCCTGTATTCGCCAGACCTGGTGAACGCGCAGAAGGAATTTCTGCTGACCCAGCGGCTCAGTGATCGCGGGATGAAGCGTTCAGCCCGTAACAACCTGTTGGCACTGGGCATTACCAGTCGGCAGATCGACGAGCTGGAACGCAGTGGCCAGGTCACCCAACGGGTGCGAATTGAAGCACCGGCCAGCGGCTTCGTGTCCAGCCTGAACGTGCGCGAGGGCATGTTCATTAAACCGGACACCGAAGTGCTGGCCATTGGGTCACTGGACACAGTCTGGGTGATTGGAGAAGTGTTCGAACGCCATGCCGGGCTGGTACAGGTTGGTCAATCCGTGAGCATCTCAATGCCTGCGTTCCCGGGCGAGCACTGGACCGGTGAGGTGGACTTCATCTACCCCGAACTCGATCCCCAAACCCGAACCCTTCGTGTACGTGTGCGGGTGCCGAATCCCGAGG
>JBPEXK010000342.1:0-1220 GCA_052031745.1 Marinobacter sp.
CACTGAACATCTGGCTCAGGATCTGGCCGCCCATGTCCTGGCTGGAAGTCACCCGGGTCACCATGATCGCGGCCGAGGTGGACAGCAGCAGCGAAGGGATCTGGGCAACCAGGCCGTCACCGATGGTCAGCAGGGCGTAACGCTCCATAGCCAGACCGAAGGTCAGGTCGTGCTGGAGCATCCCGATGGCAACACCACCGATGATGTTGATGGCCAGGATCAGCAGACCCGCAACGGCGTCGCCCTTCACGAATTTCGAGGCACCGTCCATGGAGCCGTAGAAGTCTGCTTCCTGGGCGATTTCGCTGCGGCGGTGCTTGGCCTCGTCCTGATTGATCAGGCCGGCGTTCAGGTCGGCATCGATGGCCATCTGTTTGCCCGGCATGGCATCGAGGGTGAAGCGGGCGCTAACTTCCGAGACCCGGCCGGCACCCTTTGTCACCACCAGGAAGTTGATGATCATCAGGATGGCGAAGACCACCAGACCCACTGCGTAGTTGCCGCCGATCAGTACCTCACCGAAAGACTCGATCACCTTACCGGCGGAGTCGCCACCCTCATGGCCTTCCAGCAACACGATTCGGGTGGACGCCACGTTCAGGGCCAGACGCAGCAGCGTTGCCACCAGCAGTACCGTCGGGAAGGACGCGAACTCCATGGGCCGCATGGCGTACACGCACACCAGCAGGATGACGATGGACAGGGTGATGTTGAAGGTGAAGAACACGTCCAACAGGAACGCCGGCATGGGCAGGATCATCATGCCCAGCAACCCCATCAGCATAATGGGGATACCAAGATTTCCCCGCGTCAGGGATTTGACGTTGTTAAGGACTAAAGCTCTGTCCATGCCGGATACTTCTCCGAGTGGCTGTGCATGTCTGCGGTTTCAGGGACGAAAACCTGACGCCAAAGCGTCGTTTGCAAGCGGAGTCGCAAGATCCGTACCACTCCTTACCCAATTTCCCATCGGTTTCGGGGTATGTCGCCTGACGTACCCGTCCAGATGCGGTATCCTTGCGCCATTTGCACGCGCGGCAAAACCCAATTCCGATAACCCAGACTCACAGGTGACCCATGCCAATTCACGAGGTTAAACATCCCCTGATCCAGCACAAACTTGGCCTGATGCGCCGGTCCGACATCAGCACCAAAAATTTCCGTGAGCTGGCACAGGAAGTTGGCGCCCTGCTGACGTACGAGGCGACCAAAGACTTCAC
>JBPEXK010000343.1:0-2126 GCA_052031745.1 Marinobacter sp.
TTGGCTTCCAGTTCGTGGCGGAATTCGCTGTTGGCCAGCACCACCCCGGCCAGAAAGGCACCCAGGGCCGGCGACAGATTCACCAGGCTCATCAGCGCGGCGATGCCGATGACCAGCATCAACGCGGTGGCGGTGAACACCTCCCGCAGCCCCGATTGCACCACGTAGCGAAACAGCGGCCGGCTCAGGTAGAAGCCACCCACGACCACTAGCGCCATGGCGGCCACCACGGTGAGCGCGTGGGCCCAACCGGGCAAATGCGCCACCAGGCTCAGGCCGCTGTCGTGGCCGTCGCTTGAACCGGTGCCCAGCTCCGGCAGCGCCAGCAGCGGAATCAGCGCGAGCATGGGGATCACCGCGATGTCCTGGAACAGCAGCACCGAAAAGGCACTGCGGCCGCCTTCGGTCTTGGTCAGGCCTTTCTCGTTCAGGGTCTGCAGCACGATGGCGGTGGACGACAGCGCGAACAACAGGCCGACCGCCAGCGCGGTCTGCCAGACCAGGCCCAGCCACCAGGCCACCGCCATGCCGGCAGCGGCGCTCAGGACCACCTGCAGCCCGCCCAGTCCGACCAAACGAACCCGCATGGCCCAAAGGGCCTTGGGGTCCAATTCCATACCCACCAGGAACAGCATCATCACCACACCAAACTCGGCGAAATGCTGGATGGTGGTGGCCTCCTGCCCCACCAGACCGGTGACCGGTCCGATCACCACGCCGGCGACCAGATAGCCGAGGACCGAGCCGAGGCCGAAGCGCTTGGCCAGGGGCACGGCAATCACCGCCGCGGCCAGGTAGATGAAGGCTTGAATGAAATACGCCGTCATAGTGTTTGTCTCTTTTGGTGTGCGACTGGTGGGAAAAGATTAATTCGACAAATGTCGGACCATCGCCTACATATTCTCCGATGCTCTCTTAGCACAGGAGGCTAAGACCATGAACCCCATCAAACCCCTCGTTCTTGCAGTCTCCCTAATTGCAGTATCCAGTACCACCCTCGCCGGTAGCGACACCGGACTCTATATCGGTGCCTCCGCCGGCCAGGCCCAGCTCGATTTCGACGGCGAACGCGCCGATCTCGACCAGATCAGCGACGTTGAAATCGATATTGACGACGACGATACCGCATACAAGATTTTCGTCGGTTACAACATCGGCCTGGTACCCCTGGTGGATCTCGGGCTAGAGGCTGCCTACGTTGATTTTGGCACCTTCAACGGTCGCGTGGACACCAACGACGACTCGGACTTTGAGGTCGACGGCTGGACCGGCGCCGCCCTGGCCGGGGTCAACCTGGGCCCGGTCGGCATCTTTGGCAAAGCCGGCTTCATCAACTGGGATGGCGAACTGGAAAGCTTCGAAGAAGAAGATGGTACCGACCCGCTGTACGGTGTCGGCGTCAAATTCAGCCTGTTTTCCCTGCAGCTCCGGGCCGAATACGAGCGCTACGACCTGGACGATTTCGACATCGACTACTTTTCGGTCGGTGCGGCTTTCACCTTCTGATCCGGCCTGAGGTCGGCAAAGAGCTGGTCGGCTACCAGAGCGACCAGCTCCCGCACAATCGCACCATTGCGCTGAGGTTGGCGCTGGCTGCAGAAGCTCAGGGTCGTCGACAGCGTCGGCTCGGTAAACTCCACCACCTTGTTGCGACTGGCCCAATCGGTGGCCAGGGAATGTTCCACCAGGCCATAGCCCAGGCCGGCAGAAACCATCGCCAGTGCGGTGTATTCGTCCTCCGAGGTTGCCACCCGTCGGGCCCGCTGCCAGTCCGGCCCCATCAACTGTTGCAGCATGCCGTAGAACGGGCAGCAGTTAGTGGGCCAGATCCAGGGCAATGCCATGACGTCAGCCGGTTCCGTGGGTAAGGCCGTCAACGTGGTGTCGGCGGGGCCGATGATCGACACCGGCACCTCCATCAGGAACTGGAAGTCCAGTTGCTTGTGGGGCCACTGGCCGTAAACGAAGCCACAGTCGAGTTCGCCACTGGCAACCTTATCGACAATGACGTTGGAGGAGATGGTGCGTAACTCCAGAGACACCGAAGGCAAGATGCGGGCGCACAACTGGATCAGGCGATCCACCCGCAGGTGTTCCGGGGGCGCATTGATGCCCACGGTCACCGA
>JBPEXK010000344.1:0-3912 GCA_052031745.1 Marinobacter sp.
ATGCTGATGCCCGGGTGGAGTTCTGGATCCGGGGCCACCGAAATACCGGCGAGGTGTGCGTCGTGAAAGCGAGCGATGTCCGCGGCGGCCTGGATGAGGCCTTGGGTCTCGGTTTCATCGACCAAGCCGCAGAGAACGGTTTTGATAGGCATGGCAAATCCCTTCCTCGTCAGATGAAGTTGCGCGCCGGCGGCACCACCAGCACGTCCGAGACAGGCGATGCCAGGAACTGGTGCGCATGGCTTCCCAGCAGCACGTCGCTGCGCCCCGAGCGGGAATGCGCGCCCAGGACCAGGAGGTCGGGGCGCACACGGGTCACGATGGTGCGCAGGTCGGAAGCCGAGGCTTCCTGCTCGATACGCGAAACCACGTTCGGCCGCTCCAGACCGCCGAGGAAGGTCCGCATTTCGAACTCCGCCTCGCGGACCTCATCGCGTGATCGGGCCGGGCCGCCCGAGGGAACCAGGCGCGGATTCATGACATGCAAAACCTCGATCCGCGCGTCGGGCGCGATTTCGAGCGCCATCGTCAGCGCCTGTCGGCAGGCGAGCGAGAAGTTCGTCGCGACCAGAACTCTCCTGTAGACTTGATGCGGCGAGTTTCGGGCCAGCAGGATTGCGCGGGCCGCGCGTTTGGCGATGCGTTCGACGGTGGTTCCGACAAAAAGATCCCGAAATCCCGCATACCGATGTGTGCCGAGGACCAGAAGATCGGGATCACATTGCTCGGCGTCATCCAGAATTGCACGCCAGGGATCCCCGGTACGGCATGTGCTGGAGACCGTGGCTCCGACCTTCCTCGAGACCGATCGCTCCAGCCGGCCAAGAGATTCCGCCGCCATCTCCAGCACCTGGTCAAATTGGCTGTCGGGCAGATCACCATCGATGACATGGAGTATGCGCAGAGCGGCGCCCTGTTCGGCGGCGATCTGGCCGGCCCGGATCACGGCGATGTTCCCGCGATCAGTCAGATCCGATGCTGCAAGAACCAGGCGCATGAGCGTTCCCTCGCTATGGATGTTCCGTCGCCGTGATCTGGCTGACCCCGGAGGCTCGCCATGGCGTCGCGCCAAAGGCTCGCGTAACGCCCAGGTCTACTGCCGCGCCGAGGAAGGCCATTTCGAGAACGACCCCCCAGCCCAGCGGGCCAGTGGATTGCTCGACCCACCCGGTGAGGAAGAACCGAGAGATCTCTGGGCCGGCGAGCAGAAACAGAAGGATCCCCATCCAGCTGCCGCAGATCGTACCGCGGGCGAACGCTCCCAGGGGAACCCGGGTGCCGGGCACCAGCTCATAGAAGCCCACCAAACCGACGAACGCCCCGGTGGTCAGCATTCCGGCGACGAAGCCAAGCTCCACCGTCACGCCCGAGGCGCTTTCGCCCCTGAGAAGCAGAAGGTACAGCAACGCGATGCCGAGAAAGGCCAATTTCGCCGCGGCAATGCGTTTCATCAAACGGCTCGGTTTCATCGCGCGTCTCCCGTTGTGCCGGCGAAGTCGCTGCGCACGAGCAGGACCGAAGCGTCGGAATGGGCGGCGATCGCACTGCCGTTGGAGGGCCATATGAAGCTCGTCAAGCTGGGCCGGTGGGTCGCCATGACCACCAGATCGGCTTGGATCGCCTTTACGGCCCGGACGATCGCGTGGTCCACGTCGATCACCGGGTCGGGATCGATGACGGCATGGGACTTGGCTTCGATGCCGTGTTCACCGCCTTGCTCCTCGGCGAACTTTCTCAGCCTGGCAGTGAACTCCTCCGGATTGTGCCCGTACGGACCAGGCAGACTGGAGGTGACGGAGATGAAGGTGATGGGGCACTCATAGCTCTGGGCAAGCTTCGTGGCCACAGCAAGCACACGGGCCAGCGCCTCGGTGTGGGCGAGGTCCACCGGGACCGCGATGTGCGAGAAGCTGCCTGCCCGCACGATCATGGTGCACCTATTTCGGGCAGGGGTACGTCCGAAGGCTCACTCATTCCAGATTCCGGCCAAGGGGTTTTGCCCACCACGCGCGAGACGGCAAAATCAATCAGCAGGCCCCAGACCATCATCTCCGGGACGACCCACCACGGGGAGGACAGCACCGGCAGCCACAGCATCTGGGCGAACAATGCCTCCAGGCTGTCATAGGCCAGCAACGCCAGCACGAGGCCGAACCAGGCCCCCGTGCCAGTTCCGCGAAGCCACAACGGCAGGTGAAAATCCAGAAAGGGCACGTGGTCGTAGAAGCCCAAAAAGGCTGATCACCGCACCGAAGGTGACAAACCATGCAACCAGACCGATCTGGAACAGCAACATCCCCGGTATGAGCGTTTGGATGAATACGACGATCGCCAAGCCTACCAGGAAACCCGCGGCCTCCCCGAGCATGACGCGCCGAACGACAGGCGTTACTCTCATGGCATCCTCCTATGGAATTAACTCGAGGGTACCGTGGGGGCGCGCGCACCACATTGATCTGGGTCAAGGTAGCCCGGCACAGAAGTCGGCCATTGTACGGAAAACCGTTGAAGAGGGGCCCGCCATGAACATGAGAAGCTTCGCTCTGCGCACCGTCCCCCTCTTCCTGCTAGCCGCCTGTCAATCAACAAGAGATGCGGACCACGCGAGCGCCGGGCGCATGCTCTTCCAGAACAATTGCGCAGCCTGTCACGGCCAAGCCGGTCGTGGCGACGGACCTCTGGCCGCGCAACTGGGACGGAAACCCGCGGACTTGAGCCGGCTGCGCGAGGAATGGACCGTCTACCCCAGTGCGCATGTGATGGGCTACATCGACGGGTACACTCGAGAAGGCGCCGAGGGAGAGATAATGCCGACCTTCGGCGGCGAGATGTTGGAAGCCGAGACCATTCTCTATGATAGCGGCGACGGCATCTTGACCCCGACCCCGCTGCCGCTGGTGCAATTGGCAGAGTACATTGAAACCCTGCAGGTTGAGGTCGAATAGACCTGCCGCAGGGACCGCAACCGCTACCACGCTCACGACCCAAATGTACCGTCGGCCGTCAGGCGCAAACACTAACGTTGGCTGCGCACCCGAGCGGCTTGACCTGGATCAAAGCTGCATCGGCGACGGCATGTTACTCGTGTGTCATCCTGCAACTGATTTGGGCGGAGTAAAATTGATGCGCCAGCTTAAGTACGTAGTGACCCTCCTACCCGCGGCGATGGCCACCCGCGTGGGCGCTCAAGCTCTCGATGGGGGCTACTACCATGGGCACATGGATGGTTGGTCCACTGGGCTGGTTGGCCTCGGCATGATGTTTCTGCTTTGGGGTGGAACCGCCGTACTGATCTTCCTCGCCTTCCGCTGGATCACGGATCAGCGGAACGGGCCCGTTACAGGCCCCTACGACGCCCTGGAAATACTGCGAGGACGACTAGCCCGCGGCGAGATTGATGTAGACGACTATGAAGCGCGCCGACGGCATCTTGAGACCTGATCCTGCTTCATATCGCGCTTAACTTGCTCCGGGGAGGGGCGTCAGGGACCACGGGAGGAGTATTAGGAGTGCCACGATCCCTGACGCGCGAGAAGCCCCCAATCGAACGCTTCTCGAGATCCCGTAGATATACGGTGTGGGCCAACGCCGTCAATACGACGGCCCCGTAGCCGGGAGAACGCATGCAGAAGCTATCCGCCACGCGGCACCGCTCGAACCTCAGACGAGAAGCGACCTAAGCTAGGTCGACAGCTTTGCTTCTGTTTCTTTTGCCCATATGGCCCGCTCTGGCATTCGTGCGATCAACTCCGGACGCGGGTAAGCTTCACCACGCATCGGTATCGACGCAAGTCGTCCAACCTCGAGATCGGCGCGGACCATAAAATCCGGCAGACAGCTTACCCCGACCCCCGCGATGACAGAACGCCGACAAAGCTCTAGGGAGCTACATGCGATGCGGTGCCCAAACGC
>JBPEXK010000345.1:0-5312 GCA_052031745.1 Marinobacter sp.
TGCTTGAGGTAGAAGTAGTCGTCGCACCAGTGCTTGAAGTGGTCGTACAGGCCGTCGCCGTAGGCGTCACAGGCGGTCTTGGCGGTCTGGTGCCAGTGCACGCAGTCCTCGTCGAAACCGTAATAGGGGGTCAGGTCGTAACCGCCGCCAAACCAGTACACCGGCTCCGCGTCCGGCGGGGTCGCCACGAAGAACCGCACGTTGGCGTGGGAGGTGGGCACGTAAGGGTTGTTCGGGTGCATCACCAGGGACACCCCCATCGCCTGCCAGGGCGCACCGGCCAGATGGGGGCGGTGGGCAGTGGCAGACGCCGGCATGGTCTCACCCATGACGTGGGAGAAATTCACCCCGCCTTTCTCGAACACCTTACCGTCGGTGATGACCCGGCTGATGCCGCCACCGCCCTCGGGCCGGTCCCAGGCATCCCGGGCAAAGGTGGCGCCGGTATCGAGCGCCTCGAGACGCTGACAGATGCGCTCCTGCAAATCCAGCAGGTAATGTTTAACGGCCTGACTGTCGGGCTGTTGTGCCATGAACTCTCCTAACGAAGCTGCTTACCACTGACGATATCAATTATGCGACTGGGCTTGCGATTACCGCCCAGGGCGCCGGGCACGATCCAGTCCAGCTGGTCACCAAAGTATCGGCGCACGTGCCACGGGTGGCGGGCCGGCTCACGCCCGGCCGGGTTGCAGGAGGTGGACACCAGGGGCTGGCCCGCGGCTTCGCACAGCGCCCGCACCACCGGGTGGTCACTGACCCGGACCGCGATCGCGCTGTGGCGACCGCGTACCCACTGCGGTACCTGCTGGTGCACATCCGGCAACAGACAGGTGACCGGGCCCGGCCAATGCCGCTCGGCCTCCCGCTGCAACTCCTCGGGTAGAGGGTCGAGCAGAAACCGCACCTGCTGGATCGAGCTGGCTACCAATATCATGCCCTTTTCCACCGGGCGTTGTTTCAGATCAAGTATGCGCTCGACCGCCTCCTCATCCCAGGGATCGCAGCCCAGACCCCAGACCGCCTCGGTGGGGTAGGCGATGACACCGCCGCCCATCAGGGTGCGCCGGGCGCAGTGCAGTTGCCAGTCGCTCAGGGGGGCAGGTAAGGAAGTGGAGGAAGCAGTTGGTGCCGTCATGGTAATCGTCGTCAGCTGAAGTTAAACGGGATGGTAAACGGGCGACACCGGCATCAGGCCGTGCGCAGAAACCCGCCGGGGGCCGCGGTCACCAGCCCCTGAAGTTCCAGGAGCAGCAGCGACTGCATGAGCTGATCGGCGGACAGGCCCGTCACCGAAACCAGTGCGTCGGTTGATTGCGGATCATACCCTAAAGCCGCCAGCACCGCGATTTCGCGGCTGGCCAAGCCACCGGGATCGGACGCCACCGACGGGGTTTCGGCATCGGGCCCGGCTGGACTCTGGAACGACCACCGGTGGCCCAATTCCGCCAGGATGTCGTCGACGGTTTCCACCAGAGCCGCACCCTGTTTGATGAGTTGATGACAGCCCCGGGCCACCGGGCTGTGCACCGAACCAGGGATGGCAAACACTTCCCGGCCCTGCTCAAGTGCCATCCGGGCGGTAATCAGCGAGCCGCTCTTTAGCCCCGCCTCCACCACCAGGACACCCCGGCTAAGACCGCTGATGATCCGATTACGCTGCGGGAAATGTCCCGCCCGGGCCGGCGTGCCCGGGGGGTATTCGGACACCATCAAGCCCTGGGCCACCACCCGCTCGGCCAGCCGACGGTGCTGGCTCGGATACACCCGGTCCAAGCCGCAGCCGATTACCGCCACGGTGCCGGCGCCGGCGTCCAGTGCGCCGGCATGGGCGGCACCGTCCACGCCCAGGGCCAGGCCGCTGGTCACCAGCAGATCCCGAGCACTGAGTTCGGCGGCGAAGCGGCGGGCGTGGTCCAGCCCGGCGCGGGTGGCGTGGCGGCTACCGACAATGCCGATCTGCTCCTGCTGCAACAGCGCCGCATCGCCGCGCAGGTACAGCACCAGAGGCGCATCGTGAATGTGCCGCAGAGCTTCCGGATAGCGGACATCGGGCCAGGGCACTATGGCAATGCCCAGGCGCGCACATTCCTGCCGGATGCCGGCCACCCTGGCCATCAAAGGGTGGCGGTCATCCCCGGCCTGCCAGGCCTGGATCGCGGCCAGCGTGCTCGGAGCCAGGCCCCAGGCCTTCAGGGTGGAAACGTTCAGGGTCAGGACATCGGCCAGGTTCGGATACCGCGCCAACATTTGCTGGCGCAAGCGCAGGCCAAATTTCGGCAGCACCGCCAGCATCAGCCAGTCGGCGCAATCGGCGGAGGCCGCCGCAGCAGACGGCGCCCGGGGGTCGGGGAGGGGGAGTTCGGTCAACGTATCATCCTTGTAAACGAAAAAGCCGGGCCTTCCTGGCCCGGCTGTTGGCTCGTTACGGCAGGTGCGGCGTTACGGGTTGGTGACCTTGTCACCCACCGACAGCGGCCGCGTGGCCTGCAGCACCAGGCCGTAGCTCATCTTTTCGTAGGCCTGGAACACCATCATCAGGCCAGCGCGCTCGGACGGCAGTTCGATGGTTTCACCGGTGACCGGATCGCGCACCCGGTTGCCGCTCTTCAGCACCGACATCACGTTGCCGGCTTCCAGGCCGTCGCGCTCACCGCGGTTAATGGCGACCACGTCAAACTGGCCGATCTGGCTGACACCACCATCGACGGCCATCATCTGGCCTTCGACCTGGGAATCCGGGGAACTGGGCACGAAACTGGTGGAGATCGCGCGGTTCTCGCCGGTCAGCAGTCGGTCACCAATGCGGATTTCCTGGTTCGACTTGGTCAGTTGCAGGGTCAGCACCTCACCGTTTTCGGCGGTGACGTTGCCGGAACCAATGCTGCGCGCCTCCAGGCCCAGGAACTCACCGGTCTCCGGATCGACAAATTCCTTGGTGCGGCGGAAGATGCCCACCTTGTCCGCCGGCTTGTCGCCGCGGGCGTAGATGCGGTCGCCAGCACCGGTAATGATGCGGCCGTCTTCACCCTCGAGCACGTAAGGCGCGCCGTTCAGCTCTTCCGGGCTGACGATGCGGGTTTCGGTCAGGAAGCTGCTGATGGCATCGAGGGGAATGGTGGGAATCGGGGTATCAATGGCTTCGGAGCGGATCTGCGGCGACAGCTTGACCACGTCGCTGGAGGCCACCTTGGTTACCCGCGGCTTGCCATCGATGTAGACCAGGGCCAGGCGATCACCCGGGTAGATCAGGTGCGGGTTCTTAACCTGAGGATTCACGTGCCAGATCTCGGGCCAGTACCAGGGGTTATTCAGGAAGCGGCCTGAAATGTCCCACAGGGTGTCACCCTTCACGACAGTGTAACGCTCGGGATGATCGGACCGCAGCTCCGGTGCAGCCTGAACCCAGGAGGTGAACAGCAGCGTAGATGCTGCCAGAGCGTACAGCAGTTTCCTCATTGTGTAAGTCCTTGATCGCGTGCCTTGAGTCTTTGCATTCTGTTGGGATGCAGCCTGTTGCTTGCAGCTTATTACGTTGTAATTCCTGTTACTATAGAAGAAGTGCCAGAATTTGTGATGTTATCTTTTGTTCTTCCAGTAAATTCTATCCGGCGGTCGAAAGATTTTAGCTATTAACTGATCAGTTTGTACTCAATCGACGAATTATTGGATAATAGCGAAATCGAGTTAGCGACGCCGCCAGCCGTTGAATCCTGCGGCTTCATCCCGATCATAGTAGGTAACGGGTGATTTTTTGCGCCGTACGCTGTCGCATTTTCGTGATTGGTTGCACTTGCTTGCACAAATTTACACAACCGACGCAATTCCGGCGCGCTAACACCGCACACAGTCAGACAGGTCAAAGACGAGCGACATGATACTTAATATTCTCGAATACCCGGATCCGCGCCTGCGCACCATTGCCAAGCCGGTGGACGAGGTGACGGACGACATCCGCAAGCTGATCGATGACATGTTCGAGACCATGTACGATGCGCCAGGCATTGGCCTGGCGGCAACCCAGGTTAACGTGCACAAGCAGATCATCGTCATGGATCTGTCCGAGGACAAGAGCGAGCCGCGGGTGTTCATCAATCCCGAAATCGAAGTGCTCGACGGCGACTACGAGGACATGCAGGAAGGTTGCCTGTCGGTGCCTGGTTTCTATGAAGACGTCAGCCGCATCGAGCACGTGATGATCCGCGCCATCGATCGTGATGGACAGCCCTATGAACTCGAGGCTCGTGGTCTTCTTGCGGTCTGTATCCAGCACGAGATGGACCACCTGAACGGCAAGCTGTTCGTGGATTACCTCAGCGCCCTGAAGCGCAACCGGATTCGCAAGAAGCTGGAAAAGCAGCACAAAAAGAGCGCCTGATCGGCCAGCGCTGAGCCGTTGGTGCGTCACTACACAGTCCAGACCGGGTTACGACCCGGTCTTTTCGTATTCCACCAGACCGAGATTTCAGCCCCGTGCGACTAGTCTTTGCCGGTACCCCGGATTTCGCCGCCACCGCCCTGAAAGCCCTGCTGGACGCCCAGCACACCGTGGTTGGGGTTTATTCCCAACCGGACCGTCCCGCCGGCCGCGGCCGTAAACTCATGCCCAGCCCGGTCAAGCAGGTAGCGCTGGACGCCGGTATCCCGGTATTCCAACCCGAGTCCCTGAAATCGGAAGCGGCGCAACAGGAACTGGCGGACCTGAAGCCAGACGTGATGATCGTCGCAGCCTACGGTCTGATCCTGCCCAAGGCGGTGCTGGACATACCCCGCCACGGCTGCCTCAACATTCATGCCTCGCTGCTGCCTCGCTGGCGCGGCGCGGCGCCGATTCATCGAGCCCTGGCCGCAGGCGACCGGGAAACCGGCATCACCATCATGCAGATGGACGAAGGCCTGGACACCGGCGCCATGCTGCTGAAGACCCGAACCCCGATCAGGGACACCGACACCGGCGGCAGCCTGCATGACCGGCTGGCGGATATGGGCGGTGATGCCATCGTTGAAGCGCTGCGGCTGTTGGCGAAAGGCGAGCTGAGCGGCGAGGCCCAGAACGACGAGAGCGCCTGCTACGCCCATAAGCTGGTGAAAGACGAGGGCCACCTCGACTGGTCTGGCGACGCCGCCGACATCGAGCGCCTGGTGCGCGCCTTCAACCCCTGGCCTGGTACCTACACCGACCTGGAGCAACAACGGATCCGCATCCACGCCGCCACCGCTTTAACGGATACCAGCGGCAAGCCGGCCGGTACCGTGCTCAAGCGGGAGCGAGAGGGTATCGACGTGGCCTGCGGCACCGGCACCTTGCGCAT
>JBPEXK010000346.1:0-1096 GCA_052031745.1 Marinobacter sp.
TGGATTTGGCCACCTCAGGCACCGCGAAGGCCAGATTCTGCAGCGCCGTGCGGCGCAGGAGCACCGGTTGCTGGAACACCATTGCTTGCCAACTGCGGCTCTCCGGTACCCGCAAATGGCCCAGGGTGATCCGCCCCCGGTCGGGTTTGATCAGGCCGTGCAGGCAGCGCAACAGAAGGCTCTTGCCGGCGCCGTTGGGGCCCATGATCACGGTAATGCCCGGAGTGTTGATCAGCAGGTTGACCCCGTCCAGCACCGGGCGCTCGCCCTTGACCAGGCGCAGGTCACTGATACGGATGGGAAGGAGCGGGTTAGGCATACTGACGTTTCGCTGCGTATTCGCGGACACCGATCACCAGCGCGTTCACCACCAGTGACAGCGTGAGCAACACGGCCCCCAGTGCCAGGGCCAGGGTCAGGTTGCCCTTGGAGGTTTCCAGAGCGATGGCGGTGGTCATCACCCGAGTCAGGTGATCGATGTTGCCGCCGACGATAATTACCGCGCCTACTTCGGCGATGGCCCGGCCAAAGCCGGCCAGGATACAGGTGGTCAGGGCAAAGCGCGCATCCACGAGATAGGCGGCCACCGCGCGATAACCGGTGACCCCCATGGAGTAAAAGGTGTCCCGGTATTCCTGGTGCAGGTGTTCAATCACCTGGTGGGACAGGGCGGCAATGATCGGGGTAATCAGCACCACCTGGGCGATGATCATGGCGGTGGGCGTGTACAGCAGGCCCATCCATCCCAGCGGCCCGGAGCGTGAAAGCAACAGATACACCATCAGGCCCACCACCACTGGGGGCATGCCCATGAGTGCGTTGAGCAGCAGAATGCAGAATTTTCGACCGGGAAACTTGGTAATGGCCAGCCAGGTACCCAGCGGCAGACCAATGACGGCGGAGATGATCAACGCAAAGACGCTGACCTGAATAGACAGCCAGAGAATTTCGAAGAGATCGGCGTCCAGCGTAATAATCAGTCGAAAGGCTTCAGCCAGTGAATCCATTAATTGTTGGAGTCCTGCAGCGGTGAATCGTCGATTGAACCCTCTTTGTCCTAGATTCTCAAGGACTTCGGGCAGACTCAAGCCAGGTT
>JBPEXK010000347.1:0-11036 GCA_052031745.1 Marinobacter sp.
TGATCCTCGGCTTCTTCATCGACTTCGTCGAAATCTCGTTCATCATCGTGCCCATTCTGGCGCCGGTTGCCGAAGCCATGGGCATCAACATGCTGTGGTTCGCGATCCTGATCGCCATGAACCTGCAGACCAGTTTCCTGACCCCACCCTTTGGGTTCTCGCTGTTCTACCTGAAAGGGGTGGCACCACCGGGAGTCCAGACCGTGGACATCTATCGGGGCATCATTCCGTTCATTGCGATCCAGATCCTGGTTCTGGCGCTGATCGTGGTGTTCCCGGAGTGGTTTGGTATGAGTGCCACCGCCGGGTACTGACCCCCCTCCAGGAAACCGAAACCGGGCCCCAGTGGCCCGGTTTTTTTTGCCTTGCCGAACGTCCTCCTCCGGGCCGCAATGGCCGATCCCACCCCCTTCTGCGGCAAAAATCCACGCATCACCGCTGAACCTGACAAAAGCTGATCCTTTTCTATACTGAACACAGCATCGACAGTTGCCAGGCAAAAAAGGCCAGTAAGCCGTTGAGCCGAGGGTAGTTGGCAACGACATCGTTCAGGACCGAAAACGGGAGAGGGATCCATGCCACAAAGCACTGCCCAAAAAACCGAGCATAGGGGCCATGAATCGACACCGCACGTGCTAACCCTGCCCCTGGAGGCGACCCAACCGGGCAGGAACCCGCACAACTACGAACGCTGGCTGGTGGCCAAACTCATGCGCATGGCCGGCTCGCCCCCGATCCGGTTCCAGCTCTGGAACGGCGATGTGATCGACCCGGAGCAGCGGGAGGCGCAATTCGTTTTGCACCTCAAAGACCCGAAAGCTCTCTACTCCCTGGTCGCCAATCCCAACCTTGCCTTCGGTGACCTGTACAGTGCCGGGCGCCTGGACGTGGAGGGAGACCTGCCGGATCTGATGGAAAGCCTGTACCGCTCGGTGCATGTGGCTCGGGAGAAATGGCCGCGCTGGCTCGATGCGCTGTGGCGGAACCACAACCCGCGCTCTACCGGCATCTCCGAGGCGAAAGAAAACATCCACCACCACTACGACCTGGGCAACGAGTTCTACCAGCTCTGGCTCGACCAGGCGGCCATGCAGTACACCTGCGCCTACTATGAGCGCCCCGACCTAACCCTGGAGCAGGCCCAGCTGGCCAAGCTGGAGCACGTGTGCCGCAAGCTGCGCCTGAAGCCCGGCATGACCGTGGTTGAGGCCGGTTGTGGCTGGGGCGGCCTGGCCCGGTATATGGCCCGGGAGTATGGGGTCAAAGTGCACTCTTACAACATCTCAAAAGAACAGCTGCTGTACGCACGGGAACAGGCCCGCGCGCAAAACCTCGACCACCTGATCGATTACGTCGAAGACGACTACCGCAACATCGAGGGCCAGTACGACGCCTTCGTGTCCGTTGGCATGCTCGAACACGTGGGCAAGGAGAATTACCCGGAGCTTTCCGCCCTGATCAAACGGAGCCTGAAACCCGGCGGCATAGCGCTGCTGCACAGCATCGGTCGCAACCGCCCGATGCTGATGAATGCCTGGATTGAGAAGCGCATCTTCCCTGGCGCTTACCCGCCGAGCATCGGCGAGTTCATGGAGATCTGCGAGCAGGGCGATTTCTCGGTGCTCGATGTCGAGAACCTGCGCCTGCATTACGCCCAGACCCTGAGCCACTGGATGGATCGCTTCAACGAAAACCAGGATCAGGTGGTGGCCATGTACGACGAGCATTTTGCCCGCGCCTGGCGCATGTACCTGGCCGGCTCCATCGCCGCGTTCCGGGCCGGTTCGCTGCAGCTGTTCCAGGTGGTGTTCACCCACGGTGACAACAACCAGTTGCCCCAGAGTCGACAGGATCTGTACACCCGCCCGGCGGCCCCGGAGAAGGTATGATGGACTATTACGACCTGATCATCGTTGGCGCCGGCCCCGCCGGCTCCACCCTGGCCCACAGCCTGCAGGATTCCGGCAAACGGGTACTGCTCATCGACAAGCAGGCGTTCCCCCGGGACAAGACCTGTGCCGGCTGGGTGACACCGGCGGTGATGGACAGTCTCAACATCGATCGGGACGATTACAGCAGCGCCCGCACCCTGCAACCGATCCGGCGCTTTCGCATTGGCATGATGGGGCAACCGGCGGTGGAGAACGATCACGGCGAGGTGGTCAGCTACGGCATCCGCCGCTGCGAATTCGACGCCTACCTGCTGGATCGGGTGACCACGCCGACACTTCTGTCGACGCCGGTGAAAACCCTGGAGCGCAAGGATGGCAACTGGCAGGTCAACGGCACCTGGGCCGCGCCCCTGGTGGTCGGCGCCGGCGGCCACTTCTGCCCGGTGGCGCGCGTACTGGGCGAGGGCCCCGGCAGCCACGAAACCATCGTTGCGGCCAAGGAAGTGGAGTTCGAAATGACCGCCGCCCAGGCCGAGGCCTGCCAGGCCCGGGGCGACACCCCGGAGCTCTGGTTCTGCCGCGATCTGAAAGGCTATGCCTGGGTGTTTCGCAAGGGCAATTTCCTCAACATCGGCCTTGGCCGGGAGGACAACCATCGGCTCAGCGAGCACCTCGAAGACTTTGTCCAAACCATGAAGGATACCGGGCGCATTCCCGAGGATCTGCCCAGCCGGTTCAAGGGCCACGCCTACCTGCTGTACGCCCACGCCGAGCGCCCCCTGGTGGACGACGGCATCCTGCTGATCGGTGACTCTGCCGGCCTGGCCTATACCCAGAGCGGAGAAGGCATTCGCCCGGCCATTGAATCGGCCTTGATGGCCGCAGACGTGATTCGTCAGGCCCCCGATTACTCAGCCTCGTCGCTGCAGTTGTACGGCGATGCCATCGCCGAGCGATTCGGCACCCGGGCCACCGAAGTCGAACAGGGCTGGCAGATGCCGGACTGGATCAAGACGCCGTTGGCCGGCACGCTTATGCGCTCTCAGTGGTTCACTCGCCGAGTGGTGACTGAAAAGTGGTTCCTGCACCAGCAGGTACCGCCACTGAAAGCCGCGGTCTGAGCCGGTTCAGCCACCAACTGTTCAGCCACGAAAAAGGGCGGCCTAAGCCGCCCTTCTTTTTACCGCTTCAACCGGGTTAGTGGCCCAGGTAACTGCGGTACATCCACACCGTTTTTTCCTGCTGCGAGATGTAATCGCTCATCAGCGCGACGGTGCCTTCGTCGTCCGCGTCACCAGCCAGGCTCAGCAATTCACGCTGCTTGCCAATCAGTTTGGCAAAGCTGTCGACGATATTTTCCATCGCCTCGCGGCCATCGGAAACGTCCTTCTTTTCAGTTACCTCGGACTTCTCGATGTAGGTGCTGTAAGCGTGCGCCGGACGATGGCCCAAGGTCAAAACACGCTCGGCGATCTCATCGATTTTCAGCAGCAGATCGTCGTACAGCTCCTCAAATTTGACGTGCAGCTCGAAGAAGTTGTCACCCTTGATGTTCCAGTGGTAACCGCGCACGTTCATGTAGAAAATCTGGTAGTTGGACAGCAGGTCATTCAGCGAATCCGCCAGCTGCTTGGTTTTTTCCGTGTCCAGGCCAATAAAGTTTTTACCCATTGCATGCCTCCTTGACAGTTTTCATTGGGATAAGGCGATCACTCTATGCAGGCGAACCTGACAAATGAAGTAGAGAACGCCAATTCTTCTGATAGCAATTGCAAATCGACGATCACAAACCGATAGCCTCGATTCTGGCACCGGACGATTGTCAGGGCATGGCCGCCAACTCAAACGCCCGGGCCACAGTCGGTGCAACCTTCCGCCGGCTCAGGACCTTTACTGAGGTTGCGATTCAACTGTTTCAAGGCCGTGCGCAGTCCTTCTTCGATAACCGGGTGATAAAACGGCATGTCGAGCATTTCGCTGACGGTCAGGCGCCGCTGGGCCGACCAGGCCAGCAGATGGCCGATGTGTTCAGCCGCCGGCCCGAACATCTCTGCGCCCATAAACAGGCCGGTACCATGCTCTCCGTAGACCCTCAGTAGGCCGGCATTCTTGCCTATTACCTTGCTCCGGCCCTGGTCCTCGAACGACACCTCGCCGACGGCGTAGCGCCCGCGGCAGCGTTCGTCCACCTCATCGATGGTCAGCCCCACCGAGGCGATCTGCGGATCGGTGAACACCACGGCCAGCGCTGTCCGGCGCAGGCCCGCCATCACCTCCGGGTAGGCGCCGGCATTGTCGCCCGCAATCCGGCCTTCATCGGCGGCCTCATGGAGCAGTGGCAGCGAATTGTTGGCGTCGCCGGCGATGAAGATGTGGCTGTCACCGCAGCGCAGGGTGAACGGGTCGAACAGGGGCATACCCTTGTCGTCCAGTTCAATCTCGGCGTTCTGGATATCCAGACCATCAATATTCGGGCGCCGGCCGGTGGCCGCCAGCAGATAATCGAAGGTTTCGGTGGTCTCGTCCTGACCAAAACCCGCGAACGTGACCGCCACGCCCTGGTCCGTGCGCTCCACCTTCTTCACATCCGCTTCAGGATCGAGCGGAAACTCACGGTTAAAGGTTTCCAGGGCGTAGCGTTCGATGGACGGATCTTTGATCGGGCCCACCGAACCACCCTTCCCGAACATGCGTACCCGCACCCCCAGTCGACTGAGCGCCTGGCCCAGTTCCAAGCCAATGATTCCGGGACCGAACACCGCCACCGATTTGGGCAGATCCTGCCACTCGAAGATGTCGTCGTTGACCACCAGCCGATCCTTGGCCTCTTTCAGAAACCCGGGGATATTGGGGCGGGAGCCGGTCGCAATGATGATGCGATCGGCCTGTACCTCGTGCACATCACCGTTGGTGCCTTCCACCTTCAGGCGCTTTGGCGCCACGAAGCGAGCGTGCCCGAACATACGGTGGTGGTCGGGAAACTTGTCCACGGACTCGACCACCGAGCCGACAAACTTGTCCCGCTCCTTCCGCACCCGCTTCATCACCGCCTTGCCGTCGATGTTGATGCCGCCCGCCGTGATTCCGAACAATGGCCCCTGCGCCATGTTGTGGGCGTTATCGGCTGCGGCGATCAGCAGCTTGCTCGGCATGCACCCGACCCGGGCGCACGTTGTTCCATAGCGGTTGCCCTCAATCAGCACGACCCGATCGGTGGTTTTACGAACGCGCTGGTAGGCCACCATGCCTGCGGTGCCCACGCCGATGATGGCGACGTCCACGTCTCGCTTCTCCATACCTCCGTCTCCTTGCGGTCTCGGCGACGTCGAAATAACGTCGTCCTGGCGGGTGCTTACGCATAACCCAGTATAGAGGTATAGGCGGAGGCTGATGGATTGGATCGGCGGGAAATCGATTGGGATATGGCTTAAGCTATGTCTCAGCCATTACACCAGCACAGGGAATATAGACGTGTACACTTTCTGGCCTGAATTTCTGACCGTAGCGCTCGTGCACCTTCTGGCCGTTGCCAGCCCGGGTCCGGATTTCGCCGTCATGCTGAAACAGGCGCTGAGCCAAACCCGCTACCACGCCCTGTTGACCGCGGTGGGCATTGGGCTGGGGATTCTGGTGCATGTGGCCTATTCACTGCTCGGCATAGGCCTGATCATCCAGCAGTCAGTGTGGCTGTTCAACGTGCTGAAGGTGGTGGGTGCCCTATACCTGACCTGGATCGCGGTCCAGTGCCTACGGGCGCGCGCCGGCGGAGTTCATGTCGAAGCCGGACCGGGCGCTCCCCAGACGGGTTTTGCCGCCTTTCGCCTGGGTTTCCTGACCAACGCGCTGAACCCCAAGGCCACCCTGTTCTTCGTGTCCCTGTTTTCGGTGGTCATCAGCCCGTCCACCCCGGTCGCCCTGCAGGCCGGTTACGGCCTGTACATGGCCGTTGCCACCGCGGTGTGGTTCGCCCTGGTGGCGGTGTTCTTTACCCTGCCCCGGGTACGCCGGAGCTTTAACCGGTTTGGCCACTGGCTGGACCGGATGATGGGCGGCGTGCTGCTGTTGCTCGCCGGCCAACTGCTGATGTCTACAGTGAGCGGATCAGAGCCTCCGTCTGTTTCCAGCCCAGACAAGGGTCGGTGATCGAGCAGCCGAAAATCAGATCGTCACTGTCGTCCTGACGCCCCGGCTCGAGGAAACTTTCCAGCATCAGGCCGCGGATATGGTGGTTGCCGGCATCGCGCTGGGCCATGACTTCTCGGGCAATATCGATCTGCCGTTCCGCCTGCTTCTGGGCGTTGTCATGGCTACAGTCGACCATGATGGCTGTGGATAACTTGGCCTGCGCCAGGGTGTCGACCGCGGCCGCCACACTGTCGGCGTCGTAATTGGTGATACCGCGCCCGCCCCGGAGCACCAGGTGGGTGTCCGGATTGCCCCGGGTAGTGATCATCGCAGGCGCGCCCTGATCGGAAATGCCCATGAGGTGATGCGGGTGCGCGGCCGATTTCATGGCATTGGTGGCCACCGCGATGCCGCCGTCGGTGCCGTTCTTGAACCCCACCGGCATGGGCAAGCCGCTGACCAGTTCCCGATGAATCTGGGACTCGGTGGTTCGGGCCCCAATCGCGCTCCAACTGACCAGATCCCCCAGGTAATCCATGGCCAGCGGGCTGAGTGCTTCGGTGGCCAGCGGCAGCCCCATCTGCGACAGGTTCAGCAGCAGCCGCCGGCAGCGAACCAGCCCGGCGTTCAAATCGCCCTGGCCGGTGCGCTCGGGATCGTACAGCAGGCCCTTCCAGCCTACTGAGGTGCGCGGCTTCTCCAGATAAGCCCGCATGACGATCAGGAACCGGTCGCTCACCGTGTCCGCCAGGCGCTTGAGCTTGGCTCCGTACTCCAGCGCCGCCACTTC
Organism: Marinobacter sp.; assembly: GCA_052031745.1. Lineage (GTDB taxonomy): Bacteria > Pseudomonadota > Gammaproteobacteria > Pseudomonadales > Oleiphilaceae > Marinobacter. Next base: position 6,808 of record JBPEXK010000347.1, read on the forward strand.
ATCGTGAATCGAGCAAGGCCCCATGACGATCAGCGTCCGTGCGTCCTCGCCCCGCAAGATTTGGCGGATGGCTTCGCGCTGCTCGGCAATCTGTCGGCTCACACTGTCCGACACCGGGAGCTGCTGGCGCAGCCCCGCGGCCGAGGGCAGCGCCACTTCCTGGCGCTGGCTGGTGGGCTCGTCGGCGGCTGGCTGGCCCAATGCATCGGTACTGGTCAGCGCGTCAGTCGTTGGCGGCATGTTCATATCAGTGTTCCCGTGTCCCTTTGTCAGAATCAAAAAAGCCCCGGCTGGGCTACCAGTCGGGGCTTTTTGAGTCCGGTGGCAGCCTGGGTTTTCTGCCGGGCTGCCTTCCTCGTTATTCGGTCGATGAAGATCCTATGGGCGGCCCCGGCTCTGGCTAAAATAAAAGCCATAACCAAACCACCAAAAAAACACAGCAGCGACTGCCGCCATCGATTTCTCACCGAGAGCTTGCAGAACATTCAATTGACAGGTCGCGTGTGTGGTCTTCATGCTTTTCAATATATACCCCCGGTTTTCAACTTGGCAACCCCGTCGGCCAGACTTTTCGGTTCGACCCCAGAGTCGGGAGCACTCATGACCGCCACAAACTTTGCTAAGCCGCAGTACGGACCTCTCCTTGTTTCCACCATCCTGGCGATCATGCTGGCGCTCTTGATGGTGCCGACGCCGGCCCAGGCCGAGACCGAAGCCCGGGTGTATGAACTGCGGAACCGGCCGGCTACCGATGTCGCCAGCCAGATTCGGGAGCTCTATCAGAACGCTCCGGTCACCGTTACCGCCCGCGGTCAGCAGGTTGTGGTTCGGGGCGAGCCCTCGTTGCTGGACGAGGTTGGCATGCTCATCGACACCATGGACGTGGCGCCGGCGCAGCTGAGGATCACCGTGCGGTCCAGCGCGGACATTGGTGGCAAACGCTCAGGCGCCGGCCTGTCCGCCAATGAGAATCGAGTCGGGGTGACGGTGGAACGCAAGGTGTCCAGCACCAGCGCCAACCAGGTGCGAACCCTGGTGGTGCAGGACGGACAGTCGGCCCACATCAGCTCGGGGCAGGTCCGTACCCTACCGGTGGCGGTGCGCGGCGGTCGCAACCCGGCCGCCATCCTGCAACAGGTTGAGACTCGCAGCGGATTCCTGGTCAGCCCCCAGGTGATCTCGGATCGCGCCATCGAGCTGAATATCGTGTCGTTCGAGGAAGACCCGGCCGCCGTGCCCGGATATGAGACCGAAGCGGTGGTCACCATTCGCCGGGTCGAGCCGGGGGAGTGGGTGGCCCTGGGCAGCACCGGCACAACCACCAGCCGGGAGGACGCCGGTATTACCTACAGCGTGAACAGCAGCCGCAGTGAAAACCGCAGTTACGAAGTCAAGGTCGACGTCCTGCGCTGAGCCTCAGGTCCGATAGGCCCGCAGGAGCACGGCCTTGGCCTCGTTGATCTTGGCAGCCAGGTAATCGTTGCCACCGCGATCGGGATGCAGTTTCTGGATCAGCCGACGATGGGCCGCCACCACTTCCTGTTCGCCGCACCCCGGCGACACCCCGAGCACGTCACAGGCCTCGCGTTCGGACATCTGTCCGTGGCTTGCCGCCTCGCCGGTATGGGCACCACCGCCGGAGGCCGAAGGCCCGGCACCTGAGCCCAGGTGACGCCGAACCATCGGCACAAACTTCAGCAGCGCCGGCAATTTGCGCAACAGTGGCACCAGTGCCGCCACGGCCGCTGTGAGCACGTGCACCCGACCGGTGAGCACCATGAACACCAGCACCGCGCCGCCAACCACCAGCACCATTTTCCAGATCGCGGTCTTGCGCTTGGCCGGCGACAGGGCATCCCAGCGTTTCAGGATGACAAACACCGCCGCCGTCAGTGCGATGCCGAGAAGCAATTGCATGGGTTGATCCTTCAGATGGGGTTGGTCGTAATTTTGTCACCGATCTTGCTCACAATACCAGCAGCCTCGAACGGCCGAGAGTAGGCGACGCCCGGCAAGCGAGCCGAGCACGTCGGCCGGCCAGGTCCGACTTTGGGCGGTAAATCAGTGCCCTGCCAGACTACGCAGAAATACTGACACACCGGTGACAATCACTGCCCAAATTTTATAGGATGCTATGTTTTCCGGAAGACATGTATTGTCCGGCTGCACCGACCCAGAATAAATCCCGATTCCCAGGACCCGAATTATGCGCACTGCCTCCCGCTTCGTGATCGTCATTATCTTCCTAGGCGTCGTCCTTGGTGGCATCTTTGGCTACAAGTTCTACCAGTTTGGCCAGATGCAAGAGCAGATGAGCCAGCCACGTCCGCCGGCGCAAGTGTCTGCCGTCCAGGCCCAGACCGAAAAATGGACCCCCGCCATCAAGGCCGTCGGCAGCATCGAAGCGGTCAACGGCGTGCAAATCGCCAACGAGGTACCCGGGGTAATCGAGGTCATTAACTTCGAATCCGGCGACACCGTCAAACAGGGCGACGTGCTGCTGCGCATCGATTCCGCCATCGACCAGGCCGCTCTACGCACTCGCCGTGCCGAGGCCCAACTGGCTGAGCAGGAGTTCAAGCGGGTTTCCGATCTGCTGCCCAAGCGCGCGGTGTCCCAGTCCCAATACGACGAAGCCAAGGCCAATTTCGACGCCGCCCAGGCCCGCGTCAACGAAGCGGAAGCCCAGTTGAGCAAGAAGATCATCCGCGCGCCCTTCGATGGCCGCCTGGGTATTCGCATGGTGGATCGCGGCGAGTACGTCGCCACCGGCACCCCGATTGTTGAGATCAACATGCTCGACCCGATCTACGTGGATTACACCCTGTCCGAAAAGAACTTACCGGAGGTTGAGACCGGGTATCCGGTGGTTGCCACCGTCGCCGCCGTTCGTGACCGTGATTTCTCCGGCCGGGTGACCGCCATCAACACCTCGGTCAACCCGGAGACCCGCACCGTTCGCATCCGTGCCACCCTGGACAATCAGGAGCAGCTCCTGCGCCCGGGCATGTTTGCCACCGTTATGACCCGTCAGCCGGAGAACGATGAAGTGGTGACCGTGCCGCGCACCGCCGTGTCGTACAACACCTACGGCGACTTCGTGTTTGTCATCGACGAAAACGACGAGGGCACCCAGGTCGTCACCCGGCGCACCGTGGTCACCGGTGAAACCCGTAACACCAGGGTCGCCATCCTGTCCGGCCTGGAAGCGGGCGAAACCATCGTCTCCAAGGGCCTGCTGCGCCTGCGCGCCGGACAACCGGTGCAGATTCAGGACGACGCCGCCGAATCGAAGGAGGCGTCTGAATAATGCGATTCACCGATATCTTTATCCACCGTCCGGTCCTGGCGACGGTGGTCAGCCTGCTGATCCTGCTGCTCGGTGCCCGGGCCGCCATGGAGATGGAGATCCGCCAGTATCCTGAGCTGGAAAGCACTACGGTGACCGTCACCACCGCCTACCCCGGGGCCAGCTCCGATCTGATCAAGGGCTTCATTACCACACCGCTGCAACAGGCCATCGCCGAAGCCAGCGGCATTGATTACCTGACTTCCACCAGCTCCCAGGGTACTTCCACCATCGAAGCCAAGATGGAGCTGAACTACGACGCGAACGCAGCCCTGGCCGAAATCCAGGCCAAGGTGGCCAGTCAGCGCAACGTGCTGCCGGCCGAGGCCCAGGACCCGGTGATCACCTCCACCACCGGCGATTCCACCGCGCTGATGTACATCGCCTTCTACAGCAGTGAGCTGGAGGTGCCACAGATTTCCGATTACCTGACCCGGGTGGTGCAACCCAAGTTGCAGGCACTGTCGGGTGTGGGCAAGGCCGAGCTGATCGGCCGCAAGTTTGCGCTGCGGGTCTGGCTCGATCCGGAACGCCTGGCCGCCGTGGACATGACGCCACCGGAAGTGGTTGCCAAGCTGCGGGCCAACAACTACCAGGCCGCGGTGGGCAACACCAAGGGCCAGTACACCGAGATCAGCATGACCAGCGACACCGATGTCGCCGATCCGGACCAGTTCCGCAACCTGGTGGTCAAGCAGTCCGGCAGCACCCAGATCCGCCTGCAGGACATTGCCCGGGTCGAGCTGGGCTCGGAATCCTACGATCAGTTGGCGCTGTACAAAGGCGACCCGGCCACCTACGTCGCGATTGAGCTGGCGCCGGGCGCCAACCCGCTGACCGTGGCGGGCCTGGTGAAAGACGCCCTGCCCGATATTGAGAG
>JBPEXK010000348.1:0-2349 GCA_052031745.1 Marinobacter sp.
CCGGTGCTGTCGGTGTAGCCCTCGATGCGCACCCGACGATCTTCGTACTGCAGCATGAATTCTGCCAGGCGTGCCACCGTGCGCTGGCCCGACGCCTTCAGGTCAGCCTTATTCAGATCAAACAGCACGTCACCCAGAGTCAGAACCATACCCCTTTCGGTTTTTTCCGCCTGCAGGGCGGCCATCTGGGCGCGGAGCGCATCGGCCTCATTGGTCTTGATCTGCAACATGATCTTCTGGCGGCGCTCTTCGGCGGAACTGACTTCGTCTTCGAGTTCTGCGCGCATGCCCTGTTCCTGGGCGATTTCGGCGTGGCGCGTCGCCAGGTAGGCGGCATGCTCGATGAGCACCAGGTCGGCGTCTTCTTCCAGGAGCATTTCGGCCCGGTCCAGTTCGCGCTTGGCCGCGCGCAGTTGGCTTGCACCGCTGCGGGCAACATCGGGATCCTGCTCAATGTTGAGGTACAGGGTGCGCGCCTGGTCCACCTGGGCGTTGTAGGGTGGGGTGCTGGAGCAGCCGGCAAGCAGGATAAACAGCCCGACTGCAATGCTGGTGGCTCCGCCTCTGGTGATTGTTGCAAAGCTGCGAGTCATCATCTCAATCTCCTCGTTCGGGCCTAGGACGCGTTGGCGTCAAGCTGGTCCTGCAACTCTTCGATTGACCGGTTGATCTCCGCGACAGCTCGCCGGGCCTTTTCCGTTTCCGACCGGGCTGCCGCGAGCTGGGCATCTACAGCCGCCTGTTCCAGCAGTCGTTCGGCCTTGCGGTATTCCTCCCGGTCCATCAACTCCCGGGCATCGGCGACCTTGTTCTGGGCCCGGTTGAGCAGTACCGGCTCGAATTTGCGGGCATCGGCCGATTCCGCTTGTTGCACGGAGGATTCGGCGGCTTGCAATTCGCTGTCCGGCTTGGGCCCCGGTCCGGCGCAGGCAACCAGCAGGGTGCTGGCGCCAATAAGCAGCCAGGGGCTGAGGGAAAAGCGCAGTGACTTCATGGTGACCTCCCTTGTTCGCGTCGATATCCGCCGGGTGGCGGCACGCATAGGATTGTCAAAAAGTGTGAAACACACTTCAGCAACTATAGCAGCGAATTCCAACGGCGACCTGCCAACTGCTTGAATCCCGGCGGGGCGGCCCAATACTGAAGGCTCAGGCGTAGCCGAGGATCCAATGGTCCTGTCCGCGAAAAGCGGCGTATCACTTACAGGAAATTCCGCGGAGCACCGAGACCGGTTGTCCGCACACCCGTTAGGAGACAGTTTCGTTATGAGTGACCCGACCTACACCCCGCCAAAAGTCTGGAAATGGGAGTCTGAAAGTGGCGGTACTTTCGCCAAGATTAACCGGCCCATTGCCGGCCCCACCCACGACCAGGAACTTCCCGTGGGCCAGCACCCGTTGCAGCTGTACTCGCTGGCAACGCCCAACGGTGTGAAGGTGACGGTCATGCTCGAGGAGCTTCTGGAGCTCGGCAAGAAGGGTGCTGAGTACGACGCCTACCCAATCAAGATCGGCGATGGCGATCAGTTTGGCAGCGGCTTTGTCGAGGTGAACCCCAACTCCAAGATTCCTGCCCTGGTGGACCGGAGCACCGACCCGGCCATTCGGGTTTTCGAGTCGGGCTCGATCCTGCTGTACCTGGCGGAGAAATTTGATGCGTTCCTGCCCAAGGACATCGCCAAGCGCACCGAAACCCTGAACTGGCTGTTCTGGCAGATGGGCAGCGCGCCCATGCTGGGCGGCGGCTTCGGTCACTTCTATGCTTACGCGCCAGAGAAGTACGAGTATCCCATTAACCGCTACACCATGGAGGTGAAACGGCAGCTGGATGTACTGGATCGCCAGCTCGCCAATCACAAGTACATCGCCGGGGATGAATACACCATCGCCGATATGGCGATCTGGCCCTGGTACGGCGCCCTGGTGAAAAACAAAGTGTACGACGCGGCCGAGTTTCTTGAGGCGCACACCTACACCAATGTGCTGCGTTGGACCGACGAAATCAGTCACCGGCCGGCGGTGCAGCGGGGGCGCATGGTCAATCGCACCTGGGGCGAGCCGGAAGAACAACTGCACGAGCGCCACGAGGCCAGTGACTTTGACGACAAAACCGAGGACAAGCGCGCCGCGATTCTCGGCCATTCCTGAGGGCTTCGACCTGGGCGGCTCGCCGCCGCTCAGGCAATCTTGCGGGCGTCCTCCCGCTTCAGGATCTCGTCGATTTCCTCTGCCGACAGGGTTTCCTGTTTCAGCACCGCTTTGGCCAGCGCTTCCAATTGGGCACGATGCTCGGTAAGAAAGTCGAGGGTGGCCTTCTCCAGCGCCATCAACTGCGCCTGAATTTCCGCAT
>JBPEXK010000034.1:0-1421 GCA_052031745.1 Marinobacter sp.
TATTTGACATGGGCTTGCTTCCGAACCTTTCGTCACGTGAAATGACCCGTGGCCAGTGATCGTCAGGGCTGGCTCACAGAACAGGGGCGGTATGATACCATAATCGCAGAATTTCACAGCGGGCCGGATTGCCTGATTTCACGGCCTTGTTAACCGCTGGGTTGACGGCCCCGGACCAACCTCGACGAGACCTACGACTTCATGAATTCCGAACAGATCATTGCCTCCCTGAACGAGCTGATTGCCACCGGCGAGAATGCCGGCAAGGTGCTGACCGATCCTGACGACCTGCAGGCGTACGGTAAGGACTGGACCAAGATCTACCCGCCAAAACCCACCGCCATCGTGCTGCCGAAGACCACCGAGCAGGTGCAGGCGCTGGTGCGATTCGCCAACGAGAACAACGTCGCGCTGGTGCCGTCCGGTGGCCGTACCGGTCTGAGCGCCGGGGCTGTGGCGGCCAACGGCGAGGTGGTGGTTGCGTTCGACAACATGAACCAGGTACTGGATTTCAACGCCAGTGACCGCACCGTTCGCTGCCAGGCCGGTGTGGTCACCGAGCAACTGCAGAATCTGGCGGAAGAAAACGGCCTCTATTACCCGGTCGATTTCGCTTCCGCCGGCTCCAGCCAGCTGGGTGGCAACCTGTCCACCAACGCCGGTGGCATCAAGGTTATCCGCTACGGCATGAGTCGGGACTGGGTCGCCGGCCTGAAAGTGGTCACCGGCAAGGGCGACATCCTGGAGCTGAACAAGGACCTGGAGAAGAACAACACCGGTTACGACCTGCGGCACCTGTTCATCGGCGCCGAAGGCACCCTTGGCTTCATCACCGAGGCCACCATGAAGTTGACCCGCCAGCCGGACAACCTGACCGTGCTGGTGCTGGGTCTGAACGACCTGACCAACACCATGGACGTGCTGCAGACGTTCCAGAAGCAGATCGACCTGACCGCCTACGAGTTTTTCTCGCACCAGGCCATGCAACACGTTCTGGCCCACGGCCAGGTGCAGGCTCCTTTTGAAACCGAGGCGCCGTATTACGCCCTGCTGGAGTTCGAGGCCGTGTCCGACCAGGTGATGGACGACGCCATGAGCCTGTTCGAGCAGTGTGTGGAGAACGGCTGGGTGCTGGACGGCGTGATCAGTCAGAGCGAAACCCAGGCCCAGAACCTGTGGCAGCTGCGGGAGCGCATCTCCGAATCCATCGCGCCACGCACCCCCTACAAGAACGACATCTCGGTGGTGGTGTCCAAGGTGCCCGGCTTCCTGACCGAGATCGACGAGGTGGTCACCGAGCACTACCCGGATTTCGAGATCATCTGGTTCGGCCACATCGGCGATGGCAACCTGCACCTGAACATTCTCAAACCCGAAGGCATGGCCAACGAGGACTTCTTCGAGAAGTGCCAGCAGGTCAA
>JBPEXK010000349.1:0-1942 GCA_052031745.1 Marinobacter sp.
TCCAGGAGGCCGATGTATGCGCCGTGTTTTTGTTCGCTGCCTGTCGGCAGTGCTTTTCCTGTTTATGCTTTCCGGCTGTAGCCAGCCGGAAACGCCCCAGCAAGTGGCGGAGGCGTTCTGGCAGGCCGTGGCCGAGCACGACGCCGACGCCGTTGCCGAGTTCTCCACTCTCTCATCGCCCGCGGATTTCGATGGCTTCCGCAAGGATTGGACCGGCGTTGAGCCCAGTTACGGCCGGGTGGTGATCGATGAGAGCGAGGCCACCGTGGTTACCCGCCTGCCACCGGAAGTGGGCACCGATGGCAAGCATCAGGAGCTGGTCACCTTCCTGACGAAGCAAGCCGAGGGCTGGGTGGTGGACTATCAGCGCACCGAAGAGGCGCTGCTGCGGCCGTCACTGTTTGGCAATCTCATGGGTGAGCTGAACCAGTTGGGGGAGAAGCTGAAGGACAGTTTCTCGTCTTCCTCCGACGACCTGGAAGCCACCATGAACGAGTTCGCCCGCAACTTCGAGGCCTACTCCGCGGAAGTGGAGCGCAAGACCCGAGCCGCGGTGGAGGAGTTTGGCGAGCTGATGCGACAGGCGGTGGAAAAGCTCAAGCGGTCGATCGACGAAGCGTTGGAAGAGGATGATTCGGCCACCAACGAAGACCGGGTAATCCTGACCCAGGCGTCCCACAGCCTGGCCGATGAAGTGGAAGCGCTGGAAGAACCCACCATGGAGGCGCTGGCACAAACCAGCCGCACCCTGGCGCAAACCGGCGAGCGCCTGACCCGGCTCAGCGCGGAAACCTACAACCAGCACCGGGATGAATGGGAAGCCCAGCTCGAGGAGATGCGGGCCGAAACCAGCGCCTTCTTTGCGCGCCTGCGCAAGAGCCTGGTGTCGGAAAACTGAGCCGCCGGCTCTGGCTTATCGCGCCTGCTCGGCGCCCCGCAGCATCGCCTGCAACAGCTCTTCGGCATCAAACTTGGTGAGCGCCTCATTGGCGCCCACCTGGTTGGCGTAACTCAGGCTCATTTCGCTGTTCAGCGAAGTATGCAGGATCACGTAGGGCTGTTTCAGGGCGGAATTGTCCCGCACGTTGAAGGTCAGCTCGTAGCCGTCGAGCCCGGGCATCTCAATGTCGCTGACCAGAATGTCGATGGGTTTCTTTAGCTCATCGTTGGTCAGCAGCATCTGCAGGGCTTCGTCGCCGTTCGAGGTCACCTGGTAGGAAATGTCCTTGGCGTCCAGCACGTCGGACAATTGCTTGCGGGCGACCTGGGAATCATCCACCAGCAGGATGTTCAGGGCTTTCAGAGTCTCGCTCTGCACGTCGGTGAGGGCGACCTCGTCGGAAACCAGGGACTCCGGATACACCTTGGCCAGCAACAGCTCCACGTCCAGCAGCTGAATGATGTCGCCGTCCAGGTCCAGCAGGCCGGTGATGAAGGCGCGATGGCCCAGGGCCTTGGGTGGCGGCATGACATGCTTCCAGTCCGCCTCCACGATCTGCTGAACGCCGCGCACCAGAAAGCCGATCTCCTGGCGCTGCACGTCGGTGATGATAATCGACGCCTTGGCTCGCTCTTCCGGGCTGAGCGGCGGATTGCCCACGGCCGCGGCCATGTCGATCACCGGCACGGCGGAGCCCCGAAACATGGCGGTGCCGATGACCGCGTGGTGGCTATGGGGCAGCTTGCTCAGGCGCATGAACGGCAGAATTTCCCGGACCTTCAGGGTACCAATCCCAAACAGCCGAGACCCGGACAGCCGAAACAGCAGTAATTTCTGGGCCTGTTTCGTTTTACTGAGCATGCAAGCAAATCCTCAAAGCAACGAAAGCCCGAACGGTCGGGCAATCTCTGGTGTATTTACAGGGTATGGATCGGCGGAAAGCGGGGCGCTATCGGCCGCAGGTCTGTAGCAATAATAGCAGCAGTGGCGGCCCGCCAAGGC
>JBPEXK010000350.1:0-3600 GCA_052031745.1 Marinobacter sp.
TAGAACAGCAGCATCATCACCAGATCAGGCACGCCACGGATCAGCGTGGTGTAAGCGGTGGCAACGCCCTTCGCTACACGGTTACTGGACAGTTTGGAGGAAGCGCCAATCAGTCCCAGGGTGACTGCCAGGGCCAGGGAGAGGAAGGCCAATTCAATGGTAACGACTGCCCCGTCCAACAGTGCCGGGCCATAGCCTTTCAGATCGAGCATGGAAAAATCCGGTGATCAGGGGTGGCCGGAGCGGCCACCCCTGCGGTTTACATCTTGATGTCGTAGTTGAAGTACTTCTGCATGATGGCGTCGTAGGTGCCATCGTTCTTCAGCTTCTCCAGAGTGGCGTTGACCTGATCGGCCAGATCGGTGTCACGCTTACGCATGGCAACGCCCACGCCTTCACCCAGCTTGACTGGCTCGCCCACTTCCTTGAAGCCGTCTTTGCTCAGCACGGTCTGCTCGCCTACCGGGTAGTCCACGAACACCACGTCCAGGCGCTGACCTTCCAGGTCCAGAACCATGTCATCGGCGGTGGTGTAGCGCTTGATGGTAACAGTGCCGCCCATCTTGTCGGTGACGAAGGTGTCCATGGTGGTACCACGCTGAACGCCAACTACTTTGCCCTTCATGGCTTCCATGTCGGTCACGTCGGTGTTGAAGCTCTCCGGAGCAAACCAGCCGCCCGGGGTGTTGTAGTACGGCTCGGAGAACAGAACGCGCTCGGCACGCTCAGGAGTGATCGACATGGAGGACATGATCGCGTCAAATTTGCGAGCCAGCAGACCCGGAATCATACCGTCCCACGCCTGGATAACGAATTCGCAGTTCGCCTCCATTTCGGCGCACATGGCTTCGGCCAGCTCCACTTCGAAACCGGTCAGCTCGCCATTTTCGTCTTTGTACTCGAACGGCTCGTAGGGCACGTCAAAGGCGATGCGGATTTCCTTCCAGTCCTTGGCCTGGACCGTGCCGGCGGCCAGGGCCAGGGCGCAACTCGCTGCGACAATCAGTTTTTTCATGTGTTACTTCTCCAGTGTTTTGCCTTTTCGGCTTATTTTTGATGGAAGCATTGCAACCAGTACGAACTCAAGATAGCACCGAGTGTCAGAAGTTGGGAGCGAGGAACTGCTTCATCCGCTCCGAGTCCGGGTGATCAAACACTTTTTCCGGTGTACCTTGCTCTTCGATCACGCCCTGATGCAAAAACAGGACCTGAGAAGACACATCCCTTGCAAACGCCATTTCGTGAGTGACCACGATCATGGTCCGGCCTTCCTCAGCCAGGCTCTGCATAACCTTCAAAACTTCTCCCACCAGCTCCGGATCCAGGGCCGAGGTGGGCTCGTCGAACAGCATGACTTCCGGTTCCATGGCCAGGGCCCGGGCAATGGCCGCCCGCTGCTGCTGCCCGCCCGACATCTGGGCCGGGTAGTAGTCCTTGCGCTCGTAGATACCGACTTTTTGCAGGTAGGCCTCGGCGCGTTCAATGGCTTCTTTCTTGGGCACCTTGAGCACGTTCACCGGCGCCTCAATGATGTTCTCCAACACGGTCATGTGAGACCAGAGATTGAAGCTTTGGAACACCATGGAGAGTTTGGCGCGGATACGCTCGACCTGCTTGTTGTCGGCCGGCACCCGCTCGCCTCGGCGGTTGGTGGCGAACCGAATTGGGTCGCCGTGCACAATAATGTCGCCTGAGGTGGGGGTTTCCAACAGGTTGATGCAACGCAGGAAGGTACTTTTGCCGGAGCCGGAACTGCCGATCAGGGAAACCACGTCGCCCTTGCGGGTATTAAGCGAAACACCCTTGAGCACTTCCAGTTTGTCGAACGTCTTATGAATGTCCCTGCAGATCAAAGGCGATTGGTCCGCCATTGTTAGCTCCCGAGGCTGTCAGTCAAAGGCGCATGTTTTACGGACTGTGGCTGCGGAAATCAATACCCAATGCCGCGGGTTTTGCCGCTTGCCACGCCGAAAGCCAACATGCCGCCGTGTGTGAATTCGATCGCTTTGCTTGAGTGCATTGCCGGCGCTACGACCCGGACTGGGACAGCTGTGCTGGTTTGTCCGGGGGAACCGGCATGCGGATAACCTGGCTGCCGTCCTTTTCCATTTCCCGCAGCGCGTCGCTGACAAAGCGGACATGGGCCGTGGCCGCTTTCTGGGCTGCGCCCGGCTTGCTGGACACCACCGCTTCATAGAGCTGCCGGTGCTGGCGCAGGATCTTTTTACGCATTTCCTGGCGCGGATTCAGGTTGGCCACCGAGGCCTGAACCGTCATCAGCATCATGTTTTTCAGGCTGTTGAGTACATGCACCAGCACTGGATTGTGGGACGCTTCCACAATCGCCAAGTGAAAACTGTGGTCGGACCTGGCATTACTCAGTGGGTCGGTTTCCTCCAGTGCCCGAAACGCCTTGGTGATGCGATGGCGGTCAGCACCGGTGGCGCGCTTGGCGGCCAGGAAAGCCGCCTGGCCTTCCAACTGTTCGCGCACCTCAAGCAGGTCATAAAGCGTGCGTGGGTGGCCCTCGAACAGGTGCATCAGCGGGCTCTGGTCATCCACTGCTTCCGACTGCGGCACCATGCTGGCCACGAATGAGCCCTTGCCGTGACGAGTCTCAATCACACCTCGGCCTTGCAGTTCATGCAGGGCTTCGCGAATGACCGCCCGCGACACCCCGAGGCGGCTCGCCAATTGGCGTTCCGAAGGAATTTTCTGCTCCGGCGCCAAGCCGCCATCCAGGATGAGGCGCTCAAGTCGGTAGGAAATTTCCTGGGAGATAGCCATTTCAATGCCTGTCAGAGTTGACTGGTCTGACCAGTAGTTGCTTTCAGAGTTAGCGCAAAAAGTGTCGGTAAATTCTACGCCGAGCCCTGTAAATATGGACGATTCCGGGCAATTCGTCCATTTTTGCAAATCCAAAAACTGGTCTGACCAGTTGGTTGTCAACTGGACTAAACCGGGAATCGCTACGAATATCCAAATGATGTCGGACGGTGAATTCTGCCAGGCCGGCGTTGAGTCAGACGCTGATAACAACAATGCCAATGGAGATCTGTCGATGAACCCGATTACCTATATTGGGCGCCTCAGCGAGCGCGCCCAAGCATCGCCACGTGGTGGCTTGCTCAAATCGGTGGCCGCTGGCGCTACCCTCGCCGGAGCCCTGCTGTTCGGTGCCGGCCAGGCGCAAGCCGCTACTACCTGGAAGATTCAGTCCGTCTGGGACGCCGGTACCGTCGGCTATGACCTGTTCGAAGAATGGTGTCAGAGCATGGAGGAAAAATCCGGTGGCGAGCTGATTTTCAAGCCGTTCCCGGCCAAGGCCGTGGCTGCCGACAACAACGCCCTGTTCGATGCGGTTCGAAACGGCGTGCTGCAGGGCATGAACCCGTTCACCTTGTACTGGTCCGGTAAGATCCCGGCCTCGGTGTTCCTGTCATCTTACCCGGCCGGTCCTGACCAGCCCCATCAGTGGGACACCATGTTCTATTCCATGGGCATGCTGGAGAAGACCCGGGAAATTTACAAGAAGTTCGGTCTGTTCTACGTCGGACCGATCCAGCACGACGCCAACATCATTCACTCCAAGAAGCCGGT
>JBPEXK010000351.1:0-8299 GCA_052031745.1 Marinobacter sp.
ACATTTCGGCCGACAATCCTCGAACGCTGGAAGTGCGCCTGAAAACCCGTGGCAGCCGGCGAGCCACCCGGCATTTCGAGATTACCGCCTTCCCGATCGATCCACAGACCTGGCCCCACTCCAACGCCACCCGCGGTGGCGGCAGTGGCAAGTTCGCCCGCTATTACGGTACTGCCCGAGACGTCACCGAACGGAAGGAAGCTGAGGCGTTCATCAACTTCCAGGCCTACCACGACCTGCTGACCCGGCTGCCCAACCGGGCCCTGTTCAAGGACCGGCTGGAACTGGCGATCACCCATGCCCGCCGCAGCGGACAGAAACTGGCAGTGATGTTCCTCGACCTGGACCGATTCAAGGTGGTGAACGACACCCTCGGTCACGCCATGGGCGATCGCCTGTTGCAGGCGGTCACCCACCGGCTGGAAGGGTGCCTGCGCAAGGGCGACACCCTGTCCCGGTTCGGCGGCGACGAATTCACCCTGTTGCTGCCGGCGATTCACAGCCACGAGGACGCCCGGCACATTGCCAAGAAGCTGATCAAGGTGCTCCGCGCGCCCTTCCAGCTGGGCGAACACGAGGTATTCGTGGGCGTGAGTATTGGCATTGCGATCTACCCGGACGCCGGCGACACCATGGACCAGCTGATCCAGAACGCCGACATTGCCATGTACCACGTGAAAGCCAAGGGCAAGGACGGCTACCGGTTCTTCTCCGAATCCATGAGCATCGATTCCGCCAACCGGCTTAACCTGGAACGGGACCTGCGCCTGGCGTTGGAGCGTGACGAGCTGCGGGTGTTCTACCAGCCCCAGGTCTGTTCGACCACCAACCGCATCCTCGGGCTGGAGGCGCTGGTGCGCTGGCAGCACCCTGAACGCGGTTTGCTCTACCCTCGGGATTTTCTACCGTTGGCAGAGGAGACCCGGCTGATTGGCCAGGTCAGCGAGCGCGTGCTGGACCAGGCGTGTCAGGATGTGGGCTTGTGGATTCGTTCCGGGCATCCGGATCTGCGCCTCGCGGTAAACCTGTCACCGGTGCAGGTGGAGCATCCGAAGTTTGTCGAAACCCTGATGGAGCGGGTGCAGGCGCACCGCTTCCCGGCCGCCAACCTGGAGATCGAGATCACCGAGAACGCGATCATGAATGACCTCGAACAGATCAGCCAAAAACTCCGGGAGTTGGCCGCGCTGGGGGTCCGCATCGCCATCGACGATTTTGGCACCGGCTATTCGTCCCTGAACTACCTGCACCGCCTGCCGATTCATACCCTCAAGGTCGACCAGTCCTTCGTGAAGGCCATCCGCGGCGGCGACGACGGTGCCTGCATCGTCAACGCCATCGTTGCCATGGCCCACGGCCTGAAACTGGAGATTGTGGCCGAGGGGGTAGAGACCGACGAGCAGCTCAGCTACCTGCGCAGTCTTGGCTGCCATCAGGTGCAGGGCTTCGTCTATGGCCCGGCCCAGCCGGCGGTGAAGATTTCCCGCACCCTGGGCCAGGCGGTTGCGCAGGTCGCCTCGATATAAACCAATTATCGATTGTCTAACACTCAGAACTGAAACCATGATGCGGTTTGCAGAGTGTTTCTGTGCGTTAAGTTTTGTATCTGAAAATGCGCAGTGCTGCACATAATTCCACCAACCTGTTCTCTAAGCTCCAAAGACTGGCGTTGATCACCGCTAACCCGACAGGCAGTCGGGCCAACAACGACAAAAACGGTGACAACATGACAAGGGACAAGAACAGGCGGCAGTCATCATGCGCGACAAGTACAAATACATTGGTCCGGCTTACGATTTCCTGAGCAACCTCTACAGCGGCAAGAGCATCCATCGTTGCAAAACCGCCATGCTGGACGTAGAGACGGTGCGTCCTGGCGACCGCATCCTGTTCGCCGGTGTTGGCCATGGCCGGGACGCCATTCGCGCCGCCGAGCTGGGCGCCGAGGTCACCGTGGTTGACCTGTCCGAGACCATGTTGCGCAAATTCGGCGAGGCTCAGGAAAAAGAAGCGCCGCACCTGAGCATCCGTCGCATTCACAGCGACATCATGAAAGTCACCGAATACGACCACTACGACATGGTCGTCGCCAACTTCTTCCTGAACGTGTTTGACGAAACCATGATGGTTCGGGTGCTGGAGCACCTGATCCGCCTCGGCAAGTCCGACGCCCACGTGGTGGTGGGCGACTTCTGCTACCCCACCGGCAATATCGTTGCCCGCCTGTTCAAGAAACTCTACTGGTACATGGCGGTGTTCTTCTTCTGGCTGTTCGCCAACAACGCCTTCCACAAGATCTACAACTACCCCGAGCACATGCAGCGCCTCGGCCTACAGGTAACCGAGAAGAAGCACTTCAAGCTTCTGAACATGGACTGCTACTGGTCCATCCTCGGGCGCAAGCAGGCCTGATTGAGCCAAGCGGCGACACTTCTTTCACACGGGGAACAGCGACATGTCGGATCAGATCCTTGCACTGGACGGGCTGCGTGAACTGGCGGACAACTCGTTCACCTTCTCGGAGCGGGTGGGCTACCTGAAGAAATACGGCACCCATTCCCAGTCCTTCTCCACCCTGCAACCGGGCATGCAGTACTTTGACGTGCCCGGCATTGGCTACATCGCCTATATGCGCAAATGGAGTGCCACCTTCGTGTTGTCAGACCCGGTCTGCGACCCTGAGCACTTCGCCCTGATGCTGGAGCACTTCCACAAGCGTTTCCCGAACGCCTGCTACATCCAGGTCTCCAAGCCGGTGGTGGATTTCCTGCACCTGAGGTTCGGCCTCTACGGCACCCAGTTTGGCAGTGAGTCCCGCATTAACCTGTCCCGGTGGTCGTTGTCCGGCAAGAAGAAGCAGATTCTGCGCACCGCCCTGAACCAGGCAGAGAAAAACAACATCACCGTGAAAGAGCGCTTCAGTGACGATCACACTCGCGAGATCTCCGAGGCCTGGATTCGCACCCGCAAGTGCAAAAGCAACGAAATCCGGTTCCTGATCCGACCGATGGAAATGAACTACCGGGAAAACGAGCGGCACTTTTACGCCTATCAGGACGGCAAGGCGGTGGGCTTCATCTACTTCGACCCGATCTACCACAACAACGAGATCATCAGCTACGTGCCCAACATCTCCCGGGCCAACGCCGATTTCCGACAAGGTATTTTCTACACCCTGATGGCCCACGCCATGGATGTGTTCCGGGCGGAAGGCGTGCCCTACCTCGACCTCGGCCTAATCCCGATGTCACTAGACCCGAGCATTGAGCACCAGGAAAGCCGGCCGTTGAAGAAGCTAATGCACCTGGTCTATGAGAAAGGCAATTTTCTTTACAACTTCAAGGGCCTGGAGTTCACCAAGTCACGCTTCCGCGGTGACGTCTTCAAGACCTACTGCTGCCATCGACGAGCTATCCCGGCGGTGGAATTTCTGGCGATGTTCAAGCTGACCCGGTTGCTGTAACCACCGCTTCGGGCCCCGGCCAGTGGCCGAACACCGCTTGCGGCGCCAGGTTCAGCCCTGCCATGAACCCGGCCAGGCCCGCAGGCGCCGGCCCGGAAAACAGCGCCGCCCGCACCGGTTCTTCCGGTAAGGCCGCCTGGCCGGTCTCGGGCTCGAGCTTGCCAAGCTGCACCAGCAGATGCTCCACCCGACGGGCAATGGCCTCGCCGGAATCCACCCAGTGCACCACGTCCGGCAACACTTCCCTCAATGCCTCCAGCAGCAGCGGATAGTGGGTGCAGCCCAGCACCACGGTATCCACTCCGGCCCGCCGGAACTGCGCCAGCGCAGTCGCCAGCTCAGCCGTCGGCACCGGCCGACCGCCGACCGATTCCTCGACCCAGCGCACCAGACCGGGATGCCCGATGCGTTCCACCTGACAATCGCTGGCAAACTCCGCGATCAACCGGTCCAGGTAGGGTCGCCGAACGGTGGCGGGGGTCGCCAAGACGCCGATGCGGCGATTAACCGTTTTTGCCGCTGCCGGCTTAATCGCCGGTACCACGCCGACCACCGGTACCTGAGTCATGGCGCGCAAATGAGGTAGCACCACGGTACTGGCGGTGTTGCAGGCAACCACGATGACATCCGGAGCATACTGGTCGAGGGCGTTGCCAATCAGCCGGCAGCAGCGCTCCACCACCACCGGCTCTGGCTGGTCGCCATAGGGGAACCCGGCGTTGTCCGCCAGGTACAACAATTCCGTGCCGGGCAGGAGCCGCCTGACACAGGCGGCGACGCTCAGGCCACCAACGCCGGAATCGAACACCAGCACCCGTGGTACGGACCTGGGCGCGGCGGGAGAGGACCCGGTGGAATCAGACGCGGCCGTCAACGGGGTGTACCTCCGCCGGCAATCTCGGTTTCCATGGCGCGTATCAGTCGTCCGGCGATGGTGGTCTGGGGCGGCACCGGCGGCGTGTCCCCGGGCAGGAACCAGTCGGCCGCCGCCAGCTCGTCCTCCTGCAGCACCAGCTCACCGCCGGCGTAGTCGGCAAAGAAGCCCACCATCAACTGATGCGGGAAGGGCCAGGGCTGGGACGACTGGTAGCGCACGTTGGTGACGTCCAGGCCGGTTTCCTCTTTCACTTCCCGGGCAACGGCACCCTCGAGGCTTTCGCCCGGCTCCACAAAACCGGCAATCAGGCTGTAGAAGTGGTGCCTGGCGCGGGCGTTTTTCGCCAGCAGCAGGCGATCGCCGCGGCGAATGACCACGATCACGCAGGGCGCCAGCCGGGGGTACCAGGGAATGCCGCAGGGCTCGCACCACTTGGCCCGCTCCCGGGGGTGAAAACCGGTCTCCAGACCGCAACGACCGCAAAACCGATGGTCGCGCCACCATTGCCAAACCTGAAAGCCGGTGCTGAGCAGCGCCGCCGGCGCCTGCTCCATGGCCAGCAGGGCATCCCGAAGGCCCACGGCTTCCAGCCCGGCGGCTTCCGCCCGGTCCAGCTCAGTAACATACACCGAGCCCTCATCCAGGCTGCCCAGAGCCACGGCTTCAGAGCTTCGGCCCATAATCCGGGCATCGTCTGCGGGCAGCAGCCAGCCGTCTTCGGGCTTGAGGATGTCCGTGCCCGACAGGACCAGGAGCTTATCGCCGGAACCCGGTGCCTGGGTTGTCCAGCCCGGGCGCCAGTCTGGAAGTGAGCTTGCCATTGTCGTTTCCACCTGCGTGAACTGTGCGCTTGGCTGAAATGTACCACACTGGGCAGGGAGGCAAGTACGCCCGGCGCACTTTCCGCACCCTACTCAACCAAGTAAACTTGGCAGCTGTCTGATTCACCGGAGCACCACTTTATGCGACTTTACCAGGGCATTCGCAGCCTGATCCTGACAATTTTCCGCAAGATCCTTTTCCTGTGGGTCAGGACCGATGTCAGCGGCAATACCCTGGAAGCCCTGGGCCTCGACCCGGACAAGCCGGTTTGCTACGTGCTGCAGTACAGCTCGCTGTCGAGCCGACTGGTGCTGGAACAGGAGGTGATCCGCGCCGGTCTGCCGGGCGCCACCGAGGCTTTGCCGGTGAAAAACGGCCCCTCGCACTCGTTTTTCTTCCTGTATCGCCGCACCGGTGGCCTGTTTCGCCGGCGCCAAACGCCGGTAGCCACCGCCGAATTCGAAGCCCTGATCCACTACGGCCTGGAAAACACCGAACAGGACGTGCAGATCGTGCCGGTGTCGCTGTTCTGGGGCCGCTCGCCGGACAAGGAAAAATCCCTGGTGAAACTGCTGCTGTCCGACACCTGGACCGTGGCCGGACGGCTGCAGAAGCTGCTGATCATCATGGTCCACGGCCGCAACACCTACGTGCAGTTCAACCAGCCCCTGTCCCTGAAGCAGGTGGTCGACGAGTACCGCAACTCCGAGGAGCGGGCCCAGCGCAAACTCGCCCGCATCCTGCGCACCCACTTCCGGCGCGTACGCCAGGCCGTACTGGGCCCCGACCTGTCCCATCGACGCACCCTGGTGGGCGGTCTGGTCCGCACCCAGGCGGTGAAGGAAGCCATCCGGGAAACCGCAGCCCGCGATGAGATTCCACCGGAGAAAGTTCGTGCCAAGGCCTGGAAATACGCCGACGAGATCGCCGCCAGCATGTCCATCGTCACCATCCGGTTCCTGGAGGTGGTGCTGGCCTGGCTCTGGAACCGGATCTACAACGGCATCGCCGTGAACAACATCCGGGTGGTGAAAGAAGTCGCCCAGGAAAACGCCGTGGTCTACGTGCCCTGCCACCGCTCCCACATCGACTACCTGTTGCTGTCTTACGTGCTGTACAAGAACGGCCTGATGCCACCGCACATTGCCGCCGGCATCAACCTGAACATGCCTATTGTTGGGCCGATCCTGCGCCGCGGTGGCGCCTTCTTCATGCGCCGAAGCTTCAAGGACAACCCGCTGTACGCCACCGTATTCAACGAGTACATGCACGTGATGTTCTCCCGGGGCTATTCTGTCGAGTACTTCGTCGAGGGTGGTCGCAGCCGCACCGGGCGCATGTTGCAGCCGCGTCCGGGTATGCTGTCGATGACCGTGCGCAGTTTCCTTCGCGACCACCGCAAGCCAATCGTGTTCGTGCCCGTGTACATCGGCTATGAAAAAGTCATGGAAGGCCGCTCCTACCTGGGCGAGCTGCGCGGCAAGAAAAAGCAGAAAGAGAACGTGTTTGCCCTGGCCAAGACGGTGCGCAAGCTGAGCAACTCCTTTGGCCGGGTGGCCGTGAACTTCGGTGAGGCCATTCACCTCGACGAAGTGCTGGATCAGGTCCACGACAGCTGGCGCGACGAGGCTTACGACTCCGAGTACCGGCCACCCTGGCTGAACCAGGCGGTCGACGAGCTGGCCGTAAGAGTGGCTTCGAACATCAACGCCTCGGTGGCCGTGAACCCGATCGGCATGACCGCCACCGTATTGCTGGGCACCGACCGGCTGGCCATGGACGAGCACCAGCTGATTCGCCTGATGGACCAGTACGCCGGCCTGCTGAAGGCCTACCCCTACGCCGAAACCGTGACCCTGCCGGAGGGCAGCGGCAAGGACTGGGTCGCTTACTGCGAGAACATGGGGCTGGTGACCCGGCAGCCACAGAAACTGGGCGACATCATTGCCCTGGAAGGCAGCAACGCCACCTTGATGACCTACTACCGCAACAACATCCAGCACCTGTTCGCCCTGCCCTCGCTGGTCGCCAGCCTGTTTGAGAACAAGGATTCCCTGAGCCGGGACAAGGTAGTGTTCCTGGCGAGCGTGGCCTATCCCTACCTGCAGTCTGAGCTGTTCCTGAAGTACCAGGGTGCGGAAGCCGAGCAGGCCATCAACGACTGGGTCGACGTGCTGATCGACCAGGGCCTGCTGAAGAAACTGGACGACGACCGCATTGCCCGTCCGGAAGAAGGCACCGAAGCCATGCTGCGACTGCGGGTGCTGTCGCGCTTTATCATCCAGACCCTGGAGCGGTATCACATTGCCCTGGGCATCCTGCGCAAGTATGGCTCCGGCAAACTCAGCGCGGCCGAGCTGGAGGAGCAAAGCACCCTGCTGGCCGAGCGCATGTCCATATTGTTCGGCCTGAATGCGCCGGAGTTCTTCGACAAGAGCCTGTTCCGCAACTTCATCGCAAACCTGCAGAAGAACGGCGTCATCACCACCGAGGAGAACGGCCTGATCTGCTACGGAGAGGGACTGGATGAAGTGGCGGAGGACGCCCGCCTGGTGCTGAGCGTGGAGAAACGCCAGGCGATCCAGCAGGTTACCATGCTGGGCGCTTAACCGGCCTTACCTGGGCGGCAGGGCCTTGATGGAGTAGACGTCGTAGCGGCTGCTCTTGCCCTCCACCCGGGTGGTTGGCTCTGGCCCGGTAATGGCCGGGGCTTTGCGCGGCCGCTTCACCACCACTCGATAACGGGCACAGGCCAGGGCGGCGGCCAGCAAGGCTTCGGAATCATCATCGTCGCCCACCACCTTCTGGAACAACTGCATTTCTTTTTTCACCAGGGCGGCCTTGTCCCGGTGTGGAAACATCGGGTCCAGATAAACCACATCGGCGCAGTCGGGGCCGGCCCCGGCCATCCAGTCGATGCTGCTGCCCTGCTGCAAGCTCATGCGTTCGATGATCGGCGCGCAATCCACATTCAGCGCCGCGCGCGCCAGCCCATCCGCCAACAGGGCGTGGACCACCGGGTTGCGCTCGAACAGGGTAACCTTGCAGCCCAGCCCAGCCAGTACGAAGGCGTCCTGGCCCAGGCCGGCGGTGGCATCGAGCACGTGCAGGCTGGCGCGGGTTTTATGCAGGCCCAC
>JBPEXK010000352.1:0-1463 GCA_052031745.1 Marinobacter sp.
ATGTTCTGGCCGTCGTAGACCCGCATCTTCGAGAAGATGCTGGAGTTTTCCGGTTCCTTGATCCGGGACAGCACCGAGAACTGGGCCAGCATGTCGAGGGTGTCCGGGGCGCAGGGCGCGCCGGCCAGGGAGCTGCTCTTCAGCAGCTTCTTGTAGATCTGGATTTCCTCGGTGACCCGGACGCAGTAGGGCACCTTGACGATGTAGACCCGGTCCAGGAAAGCCTCGTTGTGCTTGTTGTTGCGGAAGGTCTGCCACTCGGACTCGTTGGAGTGGGCCAGGATGATGCCGTCAAAGGGCACCGAGCCCATGCCCTCGGTGGTGTTGTAGTTGCCTTCCTGGGTCGCGGTCAGCAGCGGGTGCAGGACCTTGATCGGCGCCTTGAACATCTCCACGAATTCCATCAGCCCCTGGTTGGCCTTGCACAGGCCGCCGCTGAAGCTGTAGGCGTCCGGGTCATCCTGGGAAAAATCTTCCAGCATGCGGATGTTCACCTTGCCCACCAGGGCCGAGATGTCCTGGTTGTTGTCGTCGCCCGGTTCGGTCTTGGACACACCGACCTGGTCGAGGACCGAGGGGTATTTCTTCACCACCCGGAACTGGCCGATGTCGCCGCCAAACTCGTGCAGGCGCTTGACCGCCCAGGGCGACATGATGCTGGTCAGGTACCGGGCCGGGATGCCGTATTCCTCTTCCAGGATGTGGGCGTCCTCGGCGGGGTCGAACAGGCCGAGCGGGGATTCGTTCACCGGTGAGCCCTTGATGGCGTAGAACGGCACCTTCTGCATCAGGGACTTGAGCTTTTCGGCCAGGGAGGATTTACCGCCACCGACCGGGCCCAGCAGGTACAGGATCTGTTTCTTCTCTTCCAGGCCCTGGGCGGCGTGGCGGAAGAAGGACACGATGTTTTCCACGGCGTCTTCCATGCCGTAGAACTCGGAGAATTCCGGGTATCGCTTGATCACCTTGTTGGAGAAGATGCGTGACAGGCGGGGGTCACGAGAGGTATCAACCAGTTCCGGCTCGCCAATAGCAATCAGCATTCGTTCCGCGGCCGTGGCGTAGGCCGTGGGGTCCTGTTTGCAGATCTCCAGGTATTCCTCCAGGGTAAATTCTTCTTCCTGGGTACTCTCATACCGGTTCTTGAAGTGCTGCATGATGGTCATAGATGGCCCCTCGCTTGCTCTCTAATAGTCAGTGCTCAGTTCACGCAATATCCCCGTTGCATCGGTTCCGCCTGGTGGGGCGGTCTGTTTAGTTATGGGTGGAAGGAATGGATACTTGCGAGCCGCCCGGCAAATACTCGGCTGAGGCCACCCGCTTAATTTGAGCTTAGTCCACGCTCAAAAAATAGGACAGTGGGGAAGTACTTATGTTCATTAAATTGTGATATTGGCGGGGTGCGGCTTTTGGGGCTGGGGGGCTGGAGCGTGTGGGGTCTCTCTCAGAACCGTTTGTGGAAC
>JBPEXK010000353.1:0-1119 GCA_052031745.1 Marinobacter sp.
CGCGCCGGTGGGCGTAGACATCGATGCTCAAGACTCCCTTCCGGTGGCGATTCTGGAGGCCGATTGCGCCCTGAGGGATTTGGCGATGGAGGACCTGAAGCAGGCCGGGCTGGCCTACCACACAGTGGTGACCAGCCCGGACATGGCTAATCTTTACGCCGCGGTGGAGAGCGGCTTGGCCGTGGCCTTGTTACCGGAATCCTCAGTGACATCGACCCGGGTTCGGCCGCTGACGCTCCGGGGATTACCCCAGCAGCGTCCGTTCAGCATGAACCTGATCGACGCCGGAACCTTGGATAGAAGCTTCATTGATCCGCTGGAGAAGTGCATCCTCGACGCTGCCAGAGCCATGAACCATCACTGATCGGCGGTTATGCCCAAAGTCTTGTTGGCCTGGTCGCGTACTTCCCGGTAGCGGTCCGGATTATTGATGAGGGTCTCCAGGCTATCCTCTGGGAAGATCTCCTTCTTCTTGGCTTGGGCCTCCTCCTTGGTAAAGATCGCCGGCAGCAGCTGCTCGAGACACCGCAACATCACCTCGGGTGAAACCGACGCGCCCGGTGAGGCCCCCAGCAAGGTGCCGTAGGTCTTGTCGCTGGACACCAGAATCTCTGTGCCCATCTGCAGGTCACCGTCTTTGATGATCTGAACCCGCTGCCCAGCCTCCACGGCCTTCCAGTCGAACTTCTTGCTCATCCCCGGTGCGAAGCTTTCCAGCTCCTCGAACATGCTTTGCTCACCCTTGAAGGTCTCGGACACCAGGTACTTCACCAGCGGGAAATGCTCCAGGGCGACATTCAGCAGCCCCGGCAGATCGTGCAAACGCATGGAGGCCAAATAATCGAAGAATCCCCGGCCCTTTTCCAGCACCGGTTTGAACGAAGCAAACGGTCCGAACAGCAGATAATGCTTGCCATCGGCTACGCGTAAATCCAGGTGCGGAACCGACATGGGAGGCGCGCCGACTGCGGCCTTGCCATACGTTTTGGCGCGGTATTGCTCGGCCTGCTCGGCGCTAATAGGCGCCTGCAGGAAACGGCCACCCACCGGAAAGCCTGTGAACCGGCTCCGGAACGGCAAATGGCTCTTCTTCAATAACGGGAAGGCGCCGCCCCCGGC
>JBPEXK010000354.1:0-1072 GCA_052031745.1 Marinobacter sp.
AGAGATTCGAACTCCCGACATCCTGCTCCCAAAGCAGGCGCGCTACCAGACTGCGCTATACCCCGTCTGAACTGAACAACAAGTGCCTCAGCAAAGTTGGCGCGCATATTACCGGCGCCGACCGGCGTCGTCAACACGGATTTCCAAATTCACCGAAACAACAGGCGAAATTTCTGACCCCACCACCGGGCAAAAGTTCCGACCCCGGCGCCGGAGCCCCGCCAATTGGAGTTCGGGCGGAAGCATGAGACAATGCGCAGCCTTCATTTATCAACGCCCAAGCGACAAGACGAATCATGAGCGCGAAACTGATCAACGGAAAAGAAATTGCCGCCAGTGTTCGGCAGCAGGTGGCTGCCGGTGTAGAGGCTCGCCAGCAATCGGGCTTACGAGCGCCCGGACTGGCCGTGGTGTTGGTGGGAGATGACCCCGCGTCCCACGTGTATGTCGGCAACAAGCGTAAGGCTTGCGACGAGGCCGGCATTCTCTCGCTGTCCTACGACCTGCCAGCAGACACCTCCCAGGAAGCGCTGGAAGCCCTGATCGACGAACTGAACGAAAACCCGACCGTCGACGGCATCCTGCTGCAACTGCCCCTGCCCGATCACCTGGACGCTGATCCAATCCTGGTCAAGATTCGCCCGGATAAAGATGTCGACGGCTTCCACCCCTACAACATCGGTCGACTGATGCAGCGCAAACCCACGCTGCGCCCCTGCACCCCGGCGGGCATCATCACCCTGCTGGACAGCATCGATACCCCCTACAAAGGCCAGCACGCGGTCATTGTCGGCGCCTCCAATATCGTCGGTCGCCCCATGAGCATGGAACTGCTGCTGAAAGGCGCAACCACCACCGTGTGCCATCGCTTCACCCCGAACCTGGAAAAGTTCATCGGCGAAGCCGACATCCTGATCGCCGCCGCCGGCAAACCGGGCTTGATCAAGGGCGAATGGATCAAGCCGGGCGCAACCGTGATCGATGTGGGCATCAACCGCATGGAAGACGGCAAGCTGCGTGGCGACGTTGATTTTCACGCCGCCGCCGAACGCGCCGCCTACATTACCCCGGT
>JBPEXK010000355.1:0-7530 GCA_052031745.1 Marinobacter sp.
CGATTCAGCCAATCATGGTGGGTGACAACTGGACCGCATTGGCCTTGAGCAAGGCGCTGGAGGACAGTGGCTTGCTGGTAACAGCCATTCGTCCGCCCACTGTGCCCGAGGGCGAAGCGCGACTGCGGGTGACTCTCAGTGCTGCCCACACCGAGGCCGATCTTGAGCAGTTGCTGCAGGCGCTTTCCGATTGTCGCCATCTGTTGAACGAAGCGGGAGTGGCAGTATGAGTGCGATGATTTCTCCGGTTTTTGAGTATGACCAGCAGCGGGCGCCCAGCCCGATCGCGGACAAGGCGTTGATCGCCCGTCAATTCGGGGGTGCCAGCAAGACGTACGACGGCGCCTCGCGGTTGCAGCGGCTAATGGGTGAGGCGATGTTCGGCGCCCTAGAGGCCAGTGTCGAAACCTGGAGCGGCCGGCAGGTGCTGGACCTGGGGTGCGGCACCGGTTGGTTTGCCCGGAAGATGGCGAGTGCCTGGCAGGCGCCGGTAACCGGCGTCGACCTGTCGCCGGGTATGATCCAGCAGGCCAGGGACGGAGGCGGGCCGGCCGTGGCATGGCGGGTGGCCGATGCCGAAGCGCTGCCGTTTGCCGACGCCAGCTTTGATGTCGTGTTCAGTAATCTGATGGTGCAGTGGTGCGCCGACCCGCGCACGGTGTTCGCCGAGTGCCGCCGGGTGCTGCGTCCTGGCGGTCGCCTGGTGATGTCCACCTTGCTGGATGGCACCCTGGCGGAACTGGCGGAGGCCTGGGCCAAGGCGGACCCTGGTCAGCAGCACATCAATCGGTTTGAGACGGAAGAGCAGCTCAGGCTCTGGGCCGAGGCGGAATTGCCCGGGGCCAGGGTGGAAACCCGGACCATACCTCTACCCTATGCTTCGCCGCTGGCGCTGGCCGCCGAACTGCGTCAGCTCGGTGCCGGTTTCAAGAGCGAGAACCGCCGCAAGACTATGACGGCGCCGGGGCGGGTGCGCGACATGTGTCGGCACTATCCCAAGCAGGCGGACGGCAGCGTGGTGGCGAGCTATCAAGCCGCCTGGGTGCATTGGCACCGTTCCTGAGACCTCCTTACCCCTTTTCCCAACTTGGATAATTGCGATTTATGGCCAAGAAAACCTATTTCGTGACTGGCACGGACACCGGCGTCGGCAAAACCATGGTGTCTGCCGCCATCCTTGAGGCCGCCAAGGCTCAAGGGCTGCGTACCATTGGTATGAAACCGATTGCCTCCGGTTGTGACGAAACCCCCGACGGCCTGCGCAACGAAGATGCCCTGGCCCTGCAGAAGGCCATGACCGAAACCCTGGCCTACGACGTTATTAACCCTATTGCCCTGAAGCCGGCCATTGCTCCCCATGTGGCCGCGGCCCAGGCGGGCAAGACCGTGACCGCGCAGCGCCTCGTGGGTTTCTGCCGGGGCCTGCAGATGAAGCCGGCGGATTTGATGCTGGTGGAAGGTGCCGGTGGTTGGCGGGTGCCGCTCAATGAGCGGGAAACCTATGCCGCCTTGCCCCGGGAGCTCGACATGCCGGTGATCCTGGTGGTCAGTCTCAAGCTTGGGTGCATCAACCACGCAATGCTGACCGCGGAAGCTATCCGCGCCGATGGTTTGGTGGTGGCCGGCTGGGTGGCCAACCGGGCGGAGTCGGAGACCATGAGCTGCGAGCAGGAAACCCTGGATTACCTGATCAGCCATCTGGCCGCGCCGTGTCTCGGGGTTCTGCCCCGGTTGTCCGGGCCCGAGCCCGAGCCCGCGGAGCTGGCGGCTCATCTTGATATCAAAAAACTGATTGAAAATTGACCATCAATATGGCTAACTGGTGTCAATTATCGGTCAGTAATGGCGACGGCTATGATCAGTAATACACTTGCAATCGGTGTTCAGGGTATCCAGGACGGCATGGTGGGTATGGAAAGTGCCGCCCGCAAGATTGCCCGTGGTGGCGTTGATGGCCCTCAAGGTACGGCGGAAGGCGCTGGCGGGCTGGTCGAGCCAATTATCGATCTGAAGCTGTATGAACGCAGCGTCGAGGCGTCCGCCCAGGTGGTGAAAACCGCGGACGAAACGCTCGGTACGCTACTGGACATCATGGCCTGAGCACCGGTCTTGAACACGATTCCCCCTTCCTTTCCTGCTTTGTCCCAGCCGGGCCCTGGTCCGGCGGCGGCTCGCAGCAGCATTAGCAATGGCGGCGAGCAGCCCCAAGGCCCCGACACCCCCCGAAAACCATCCGATTCGGCCGACAAGCGGGCTGCGTCGCCTGCCGCCCGCGCTGCCTCGTCGGCGGAGCAGGGTTTCACCCCGGATGAGCTCAAGCAGTTGACCGAGCTCAAGGCGCGGGATCGGGAGGTGCGCGCCCACGAGCTCGCCCATCAGGCGGTGGGTGGGCAATACGCCGGTGCCATTTCCTACACCTTCCAGCGCGGCCCGGATGGCGCCCAGTACGCGGTAGGGGGCGAAGTCTCCATTGACGTGTCACCGGTGCCGGGCGACCCCCAGGCCACGGTTGAAAAAATGCGGGTTGTGCGGGCGGCCGCACTGGCGCCGGCAGAGCCGTCCGGGCAGGATAGGGCGGTGGCCGCTGAAGCCATGCAGATCATGCTCAAGGCCCAGTCTGAACTAGCGTCCGGCGATGAGCCCTCGGCGCAGCGATCGGGCGAGGGGGATGACGCGGGTCCCCAGCCCCGGGTCGGCCGACAGGCCACCGGCACTTATCAGGCTGTTGCCGGCATGGTGGACGAAGCGCCAGGGCAGGTATCGGAATTCCGCCCAGTAGCCGCCTGACCGGTAAATTTCCTTTCAGACCAATCCCCGGGCAATTTTTCGCCCAGTCCCTCCGCCAGCAAGCCTTTGTATTTACTCTATGCCTCGCCCGAGGCAGTGGTTTCTGTCACAGATCGCAACACAAATTTTTGAAGCGACTATTGACATATCTGCACCTCTAAACGTATGTTTCAAACAAGTGTTTAATTAAGGCCGCGATGCACTGCGTCGCGGTGTCTGAGAAAAAACCAAGGCTAAAAGCTGTCATTGTGATTCAGCGAAGCCGGAAAACAGAGGTGGATTCCATGCCTGACTACAAAGCGCCCCTGCGTGACATTAAATTTGTTATGACCGAGCTGCTCGACAGCGAGCAGCATTACGCCAATCTGGAAGGCGCTGAAGACGCCACTCCGGATATGGTCGATGCCATCATCGGTGAAGGTGCCAAGTTCTGTGAGCAGGTTCTGTCTCCGCTGAACCAGGTGGGTGACCGCGAGGGTTGCACCTGGAGCGAAGACGGCGTGAAGACACCGACCGGCTTTAAGGAAGCCTACCAGCAGTACGTTGACGGCGGCTGGCCGTCCATGACTGCGGACCCCAACTACGGTGGTCAGGGCCTGCCTGGCTCCCTGGGCATTGTTATCAGCGAAATGGTTGGTACCGCCAACTGGTCCTTCGGCATGTACCCGGGCCTGAGCCACGGTGCCACCAACACCATTGAAGCCCACGGCACCGAAGAGCAGAAGCAGACCTACCTGACCAAGCTGATCAGCGGTGAGTGGACCGGCACCATGTGCCTGACCGAGCCGCACTGTGGTTCTGACCTGGGCACCCTGCGTACCAAGGCCGAGCCGAACGCTGACGGCACCTACGCCATCACCGGCACCAAGATCTTCATCTCCGCCGGTGAGCACGATATGGCTGAAAACATCGTCCACATCGTTCTGGCGCGTCTGCCGGGCGCTCCGGAAGGCACCAAGGGCATCTCCCTGTTCATCGTACCGAAGAACCTGCCGAACGAAGACGGCTCTTCCGGCGAGCGTAACGCCGTGTCCTGTGGCTCCATCGAGCACAAGATGGGTATTCACGGTAACGCCACCTGCGTGATGAACTTCGACGGCGCCAAAGGCTGGCTGATCGGGCCGGAGAACAAGGGCCTGAACTGCATGTTCACCTTCATGAACACCGCCCGTATCGGTACTGCGATCCAGGGCCTGGGTGCTGCGGAACTGGGTTTCCAGGGTTCCCTGGCCTACGCCAAGGACCGTCTGGCCATGCGCTCACTGAGTGGCCCGAAGAACCCGGAAGGCATCGCTGATCCGATCATCGTGCACCCGGACGTCCGTCGCATGCTGCTGACCCAGAAGGCCGTCGCCGAAGGCGCCCGTGCCCTGATCTACCTGACCGCGCAGCAGGCTGACATCGTTCACAGCGGCAAGACCGAAGAAGAGCGCAAGGCCGCCGACGAGTCCCTGGGCTTCCTGACTCCGATTGCCAAGGCGTTCCTGACCGAAATCGGTTACGAGGCTGCCAACCTGGGCATGCAGGTGTTCGGTGGTCACGGTTTCATCTCCGAGTGGGGCATGGAGCAGAACGTACGTGACGCCCGGATCGGCATGATCTACGAAGGCACCACCGGCATCCAGGCGCTTGACCTGCTGGGCCGTAAGGTTCTGATGACCCAGGGCGAGTCCCTCAAGGGCTTCACCAAGCAGGTGCACGTGTTCTGCAAGGAAAACGCCGACAACGAGCAGTTGAAAGAATTCCTGGAGCCGCTGGCGGCCATGAACAAGGAGTGGGGCGATCTGACCATGAAGATTGGTATGACCGCCATGAAGAACCGCGAAGAAGTTGGTTCCGCATCGGTCGATTACCTGATGTACTCCGGTTACGCCGTGTTCGCTTACCTGTGGGCCCGTATGGCCAAGGTGGCGCTGGACAAGATGGCCGATGGCACCTCTGAGGAGATGTTCTATAACGCCAAGGTCCAGACTGCACGCTTCTACTTCAAGCGCATGCTGCCCCGTGCCAAGGCTCACGCCGAGAGCATGCTGGCCGGCGCTGACACCCTGATGGACATGCCGGAGGAAGCCTTCGCCCTGTAAGGCGCGGGCTCCGCTAGTCGGTCCAGAAGGATAGCAAGCCCGCACTCCCAGGAGGCGGGCTTTTTTCATGAGTTGAACTCCGCTTTTAAGGTAGACTGGGCGTCCATAAAAACGAAAGTTGAGCGGACACACATCGCCCAAACAGGCACCGTTCGCTGCCGACGACGAGCAGTGGCCGCCTGAACAGAACGACTGAATTTTGGAGAGATAACGATGGCTGATTACCAGGCACCTCTACGTGACATGCGCTTCGTTTTGAACGAAGTATTCGATGCGCCCGCGCTCTGGGCGTCCCTGCCCAAGGTCGCCGAGAATGTCGATCCGGAAACCGCAGACGCCATCCTGGAAGAGGCCGGCAAGATCAGCGGTGGCGTGCTGGCCCCGTTGAACCGCGAAGGCGACGAGCAGGGCAGCAAGTGGAACGATGGCGAGGTGACGGCACCGGAGGGCTTCAAGGAAGCCTACCAGACCATTGTGGAAGGCGGCTGGAACGGTCTGGGTGGTAACCCGGAGTTCGGCGGCATGGGCATGCCCAAGACCCTGGTGGCCCAGTTCGAGGAAATGATGCAGGGCGCCAACATGGCGTTCGGCCTGGCCCCGATGCTGACCGCCGGTGCCTGTCTGGCTCTGGATGCCCACGGCAGCCAGGAGCTGAAGGAAAAGTACCTGCCCAACATGTATTCCGGCGTTTGGTCCGGGGCCATGGATCTGACCGAGCCCCACGCCGGTACTGACCTGGGCATCATTCGCACCAAGGCCGAGCCGAACAGCGATGGCTCCTTCAACGTCACAGGTACCAAGATCTTCATCACCTGGGGCGAGCACGACATGGCCGAGAACATCATCCACCTGGTGCTGGCCAAGTTGCCGGATGCGCCGAAAGGACCCAAGGGCATCTCCCTGTTCCTGGTGCCAAAGTTCCTGGTCAATGACGACGGTTCCCTGGGCGAGCGTAACAGCTTCAGCTGCGGCTCCATCGAGAAGAAGATGGGCATCAAGGGTTCCGCGACCTGCGTGATGAACTTTGACGGTGCCAAGGGCTGGCTCGTTGGCGAGGAGAACAAGGGCTTGGCGGCCATGTTCACCATGATGAACTACGAGCGCCTGGGCGTGGGTATCCAGGGTATTGGCGCTGCCGAAGCGTCTCTGCAGAGTGCCCGCGAGTACGCCCTGGATCGTATCCAGAGTCGTGCGCCGACCGGTGCCCAGCAGCCGGAAAAAGCCGCCGACCCGATCCTGGTGCACCCGGATGTCCGTCGTATGCTGCTGACCATGAAAGGCTACGTTGAAGGCGGTCGTGCCTTCTCCACGTACGTCGCCCAGTGGCTGGACATTGCCAAGTACGCCGATCCGGCGGACGAAGAGCGCCGCAAGCACGCCGAGGGCATGGTGGCCCTGCTGACACCGGTGGCCAAGGCCTTCCTGACCGACCGTGGGCTCGACGCCTGCATCATCGGCCAGCAGGTGTTCGGTGGCCATGGCTTCATCCGCGAATGGGGCCAGGAGCAACTGGTCCGGGACTGCCGGATCACGCAGATCTACGAGGGTACCAACGGTATCCAGGCGCTGGATCTGATGGGCCGTAAGGTTGTTGGCAGCCAGGGCAAGCTGTACGAACTGTTTGCTCAGGACCTGGCCGCGTTTATCGAGGAAAACGCCGGTAACGACGATCTGCGTCCTTTCCTGGAGCCGCTGGCGGCTGCGTTCGAGCGTCTGTCCGATGTCACCGAGCATGTGATCAAGCAGGCGGGTGACAACCCGAACGCCATCGGTGCCGCTTCGGTGGATTACCTGGATCTGTTCGGTTTGACCGCCCTGGGCTACATGTGGGCCAAGATGGTCAAGGCGGCAGCGCCGAAAGCCGAGGGCGACAGCTCCGGGTTCTACACCGGTAAGCTGAAGACTGCGCGCTTCTACTTCGAGCGCCTGTTGCCGAAGACCGTGGCACTGGCCGAAGGCATTCGCAGTGGCAGTGACTCCATGATGGCGCTGACCGCCGAGGAGTTCTGAGCGGGCGACTTTAGAACCGCGCATTAAAAAAGCAGGCCATTTGGCCTGCTTTTTTGTTTCCGATCGCTTTTTCCATCCCTTTCCCGAGCTTAGCCTCCGCTGGTTTACAGCCGATCGATGCGCTCCGGGTTGGTCACGAACGGATTCTCATTGCCCTGGATTTCGGCAATGCGACGGTGGCGGGTCAGCTCGGTGTCGTCGGGCGGGTCCATCCGGTTCCAGCCCTGGAATACTGGCGTTGCGCCCAACCAGGGCAGGCCATAGGTGTCCACCATGTAGGCGACAGTGCGGGCAATGTCGCCCTTAACCCGCTGTGGCGGCTCGAAAAATCCGGCGCTTTCGCGGATGCCGCAGTCATCTGCCTTTACCGTGGCGCCTAGGTCTTCGTAGCGCACATTACGTCGCTGCATCTCAGTGCGGGATTTTACCGGGATCATGTTGTGCATGTCCGAGGCGATCTGCCGATAGCGGTTGTCCTGCTCGCACTGGCGAGAGGTGCCGCAGTCCAACGCGCTCCGTACGTCCGCCAGCGGGTAAACGTAGCCGTCGGTCAGCAGGAAGCCCTTGCTGGTAAATTCTTTCTCGCAGAAAAATGATGTACCGCCGTTGGCGTACAGGTTGCCCCAGAATTCGTTTTTAATAACGGTAT
>JBPEXK010000356.1:0-46235 GCA_052031745.1 Marinobacter sp.
TAGCGCTTGGCCAGCGTGTCAAAGTTGCCGCGTTGCCGGGCGGTCATATCGTTGCTGCGCTTCACGTTGATCCGGGTGCCAGCGCCAAAGGGTTTCAGGCTGGCGGCCTTGCCCCCTGAGCCGGAGTGCTGTTGAGCCGCTGGTGAGTGGGAGGCCGGTGCATTGCCAATGGCGCCAGAGTGCGGTGACAGGGACGACAGGAGTGCCAGCTGGCCCTGCAGGATCTGCATCTGCTGCTGTAGCAGGGCCTGAACGTCGGCTGGGCCCAGGCTCTGGTTTGGCGCCAGCGGCGCGGTGCTGGCGCTCGTCGGCATGGCCATTGCTGGTTGTACCCCGGTCGCTGGCGCAGCCGTGGCGGCCGACGATGGTTGTGCTGCCTCCACCCGAGACCCTTCCACCTGAACTCCCTCCAGCTCGACGCCTTGGGCAATCAGGTAATCGGCGAGCTTGTCCAGGTTGCCGCAGTCGTTCAGCAATTGCCGGAAGGTGACATTCACCTTGAACTTCTTTTTCAGTTTCAAGGTGGACTGGGTCAGCAGCAGCGAATCCAAACCCAGTTCGAAGAAGCTGGCGCCAGTGTCCGCCTGGTTCAGGTCGATGCCTGAAATATCTGAAAACAACGAACGCAGCTTCTCAATGATGGCGTCTTTCATGTCTGGGCCTGTCAATATCTGAGGGGTGGGTGCCGGCGCCCCGGCGCTGGCCGCTGCGCTCACACTGATATCGGCGGAGGCCGAAGTCGCGGTTTGCGGCTCAATAACATGGATTCGATGCTGAAACGGGTAGTCGGGAAGTCTGACGCGCACCTCGGCGCTCGCTGGTCCACAGGGCCAGTCGATGGCCAGCCCGTGGGTCCAGGCCATGCCAAGTCCACGGGTGAACGACTCCAATTCCGTTGCTTCCTTGCCGGCATCCGCCAACAGAGGCACCAGGGCCAGATCGGATTTGCTGTCCAGGTTTTGCATGGCCATGCCGCACACAGTGCCTTGCGGGCCGCACTCCAGCAGGATCAGGTTCTTCATCGCATCCAGGGTCTGGCAGCCTTGACGGAACTGGACGGGCTGGCGGATCTGCTGGGCCCAGTAGTTAAGGTCTGTGGCCTGCTCGGGCCTGATCCAGTCGCCGGTGACGCAGGATATGAACGGAAACTCCGGACGCTTCAGGGCAATGCCGTCAAGCTGGCGGACAAACTCGTCGACGGCGGGATCCATGGCCGGGGAATGGAAGGCATGGGAGGTTTTCAGCGCACGGACCTTGATGCCGTTCTGTTCCAGCACTTCGGCAACGGCGGCGATGGCCTCGTGGGGCCCTGACAGGGTACAGGCGTCGACGGTATTCTCGGCGGCAATCACCACGTTGTCCGGGAGTAAAGGCTGTAACTGCTCGACACCGGCCCGCGCCGCCAACATGGCCCCCGGGGGTTGCGCCTGCATGACCGCGCCACGGGTCATCACCACGCGCAGGGCGGTGGGTAGATCAAACACCCCGGCCATCGTGGCAGCAGCCAGCTCACCGATGCTGTGACCGATGGCGGCCTGGGGTTTTACGCCCAGCTTCAGTAGCGCCCTCGCCAGCGAGTAACCGAGACAGAACAGGCTAATCTGGGTTTTCTGGGTGTCTTTTAAGGGATCGCCCGAGTCGAATACCAGCGCTTTGAGGTCCAGTGAGTGGTTGCTGGCGAGAATCCCCGCGCATTGATCAAAGGCCTCGCGGAACTCCGCCACGTGCCGGTAAAGCTCGCGCCCCATGCCGGTGACCTGACTGCCCTGGCCGGGGAAGGCGAACACGACGGCTGGGGTCCCGAACGCAGCGCTGGCATCCTCGGCGTCCTCCATCACGGTCATCAGCTCATGCACATTGATATGCTGGGTTACCGCCGCCCGGAAACGGAAGGCGCGCCGGTGTCGAATCAGGTTGCTCGCCAGGTCCGCACGTTCCTCTTGAGTCTGCATCCGATTCAGCAATGGCTGATAGCGGGATACTGAGGCAGCCAGCGCCTCAGGCGAGTGCGCGCTGAAGCACAGTGGGATCCAGGCCGGGGTAGTCGGGGTAACGGCCTCGGGCTGGTTTACGCCCCTGAGCACAACGTGGGCGTTGGTGCCGCCAATCCCGAACGAACTGACGCCGGCGGCCCGGGCTTGTTTTGGCAGGCTCCATTCGGACGATTCGGCGGCCACCTTGAAGGGTGTTTGCTCGAGCTTCAGTTCCGGGTTGGGGCTGGCAAAGTTGATGGACTGGGGAATCTTGCCCCGGTCGATGGACAGCGCGCACTTGATCAAGCCAACCACACCTGCCGCGGCGGTCAGGTGACCAAAGTTACTCTTCACCGAACCCAGGCGACAGAACTGCTTGTCTGGGGTGTGCTCGGAGAAGGCCTCGTTCAGCGCCGAAACCTCGATCGGATCTCCGATTGGCGTCGCGGTGCCGTGGGCCTCCAGGTAACCGATTGTCCGGGCATCAATCCGGGCATCCCGGATGGCGCCCAGGATGACCGATTTCTGACCCTGCACACTCGGGCCCGAAAAACTGCCTTTCTCAGCGCCATCGTTGTTGACCGATACGCCTGAGATCGCGGCGTACACATAGTCCCGATCCCTGAGCGCTTCATCCAGCCGCTTGAGCACCACGATACCGCCACCATCACTGAACACGGTGCCAGAGCTGTCCTTGTCGAACGGGCGAGTGTGGCCATCCCTGGTGTAAATGCTGCCTTCCTGATGGGTGTGGGGCTGTTGTTGCGGGAAGGCGATCGAAGCGGCCCCGGCGATGGCCATATCGCAGCGACCCTGGCGAATCGCTTCCACCGCTTCGGCCACGGCCACCAAAGAGGTGGAGCAGGCAGTGTGGATGCTGAGGGCCGGACCAACCAGGTTCAGCTTGTGGGCCAGCCTGGTGGCCGCGTAGTCCTTCTCGTTCGCGACCATGGCTTGGAGCGAGCCGTAGTCCTCAAGCTTGTCGGCATTCTGGAGAACGTTATTCAGGTAATAAGTGTTGTTTCCAACGCCACAAAATACGCCGATCTTCCCGGCAAATTGCTCGGGATCGTAGCCGGCGTTTTCCAGCCCCTGCCAGGCCAGCTCCAGGAGCAGACGCTGTTGCGGATCAATGAACTCGGCTTCGATGGGGCTGACGCCGAAGAACCGGTCGTCGAATCCCAGGGGATCATCAAGAACGCCCCGGGCATTGACCAAGGCGTTTTCGCTGTCGGTGGGGGCGAAGAAAGTGATGCTCTCACGACCTTCGACCAGATTCTGCCAGAACGCATCCAGGTTTGAGGCGCCGGGCACCCGAAGGGACATACCGATGATGGCAACATCCCGAGTCTGCTGATCCCTGCGCTGCTCGCCAGATCCATGAGAAGCGATGGCGTTTGGCACCGACTGCCGGGCGAGGGCGTAATCGAGAAACTTTCCGACGTTCCGGTACTGAAACAGGGAATATACCGGGATTGAGATGCCTTGCTGTTCGAAAATAGCAGCGGCAATGCGGTTAGCGGCGAGGGAATCCATGCCCATGTTCTGGAGGTTGTCATCCTCCGCGAGCCCTTCAAGGTGAAGCTCCTTCCGGATGAGACTCACCAGGGCCTGCCGGGTATCGACAGACGCCTCCACTGTATCGGGGGTTGCGTCCGACAGCAGGGTCTCCACCATGGATTTGCGATCGATCTTTCCGGATGGCGTCTTCTGTAACTCGCTGAGCCAGTGGAATCTGGAGGGGATCATGTATGCAGGCATGGAGGCTTGCAGCGCGCCCCTGAGTCGGGTTTCCAGCTCGCCGTTCCAGGTTGGGGCGGTGACGAATGCAATCAGTTTTTTTTGACCGTGGACTTCCTGGACCGCGGCAGCAGCCTCTTCCACCAGGCCGGTATCGAGCAACCGGGCCTCAACTTCGCTGAGTTCAACCCGATAGCCGCTGATCTTCACCTGATTGTCGATCCGTCCATGGTAAAGAAGGTCCGAATTGCTGTCCCAACTGACCAGATCACCGGTCCGATAGGCCCTATGGCCGTCGTGATGGGG
Organism: Marinobacter sp.; assembly: GCA_052031745.1. GTDB lineage: Bacteria > Pseudomonadota > Gammaproteobacteria > Pseudomonadales > Oleiphilaceae > Marinobacter. The sequence goes on from JBPEXK010000356.1 coordinate 4,020, forward strand.
CAGGGTTACGAAGCGTTGCCCGGTTTGCTCCGGGCTGTTGATATAACCGTGGGCCAATACAGGGCCGCTGATATACAACTCACCGACTTCGCCGGCGGGTAGCTCACGCTGTTCTTCATCAAGAATGAGCAGTTCGGCCTGATCAATTGCCTTGCCGATGGGCGGCAGCGCCGGCCAGGTGTCTGCTGGCGGATGCAGAATCTGTTCGCTTACCACGTGGGTTTCGCAGGGCCCGTACTGGTTGCTCAACGTAGCATTCGGCAGGGCATTGAAGGCCAGCCTCAGCTCTTTGCTGACCACCAATTGCTCGCCTGCGGTGATGACTTCCTTCAAGCTGGCCGGATAGCGCTTCAGCCGGTTCGCCCACATGACGAGCTGTAACAGCGCAATGTAGGGCAGGAAAATCCGTTCGATGCCCTGCTCGTCGATGTATTCCAGCAGTTGTCGGAAATCCTGCTTCATCTCATTGGTGATGAGGTACAGCGTGCCGCCCAAGGTCAGCGTGGAGAATATTTCCTGGAACGAGACGTCGAAGCTCAAGGCAGAGAATTGCAGGGTCCTGGGCTGAACTCCCGGGGAATAATGGCCGTTCTGCCAGTGAATGAGATTGTCGAGGGTGCCGTGGTTCATCAGCACCCCTTTGGGTTTGCCTGTAGAACCAGACGTGTAGATCACGTAGGCGTTATCGTCCACGCCCGGGTTCGCCAATTGCGGGCTGACCTCGGGGGCCTGGTCAAGCGCGAGTTTCCGCAAGTCCAGGTGCTGTCCGACCGGGGACCGGAACGCATCGTTGTCGGTAATGGTGAGCTCAACCCCTGCGTGGCTGACCATGTAAGCGAGCCGATCGTCGGGATACAACGGGTCCAGGGGCAGGTAAGCGCAGCCGTGCCGGAGCACGGCGATCATGGCGATGATCGCAAGTTCACGATTGTGGGTGTGGATGGCAATCGGGGTGCCCCTGGCGACGCCGCAGCCTGCGATTTCCGCCTGGATGGCTGTCGCGCGTGAACTCAGCTCCTGATAGGAGGTAGACCTGTCGGGCGAGCATAATGCGGGCAAATCGGCGCAGGCCTGAGCCGTGCGTTCGAACTGGGCCAGGAAGCCGGTTACACCTGGGGTAGACTCTCTAGCATCCATCTCTGCCTTCCCTAGATAGAGATCTACGAACACGGCTCGGCAGAATTCCTTGCCGAGGGTTTTCTATTTGTCGGCCAACGCACGCTGGCCCTCTGTTACATAATGTAAACTAGCATAGGCTCAGGTGTTGCGCTATCTCTGCGAAGCAAAGCTTGGTAACGGTTCAAAACCCGGGCCCAGCGCCATTCTCAGGCTGAATGGGACAGCGTCAGGGGATGTAGCAAAGCTCTTTTTTCCGTTTTCAGAAAGCTTACCTAAAATTACATCAGGATCAGATCCTGGGGCAGACTAACTTGGACACAATCAGGCGCCATTTACGACCGATCAAGCGTAGCGTCGAACGCATGATCGAGGTCAAGGCCGGCATCCTGTTGCAGCAGGCGGTTATTCACGCCAGGCAGGATGGCCAGGCCAACCGGACACTGCGTGAGGTAAACCAGTACCGAACGGGCCTGGGCTGTTCCGAGCAGGAGTTTGACCGCCGCAATCGCCAGCGCGGAGTGCTGTACGAGCTGCTGGTGGACGGGCGCCCGGTATCCTACGGTTGGGTTGCCCGGGGGGGCGCACAGGTGGGCGTTCTTCACGATTTGCACATGACAGTCCCTGAACATGCCTTCTACATCTGGGATTGCGTCACACCTCCGCAATTTCGTGGGCGCGGTTATTTCCAAAGCTTGCTAAAAGAGATGCTGGCCGCGTCTGAAAGCGGGGTCACCTTGGCCTTGGTGGCGGTGGATACCAAGAATACGGCGTCACGGAAAGCGTTGGCCAATGCCGGTTTCCTGCCGCTGTTCAATTACCTGAGTATTCGAGTGCTTGGGCGTGTGGTGTTGGCGGTGGCCAATCGTGGCCGCCACCTTTCCAGAGCCCAGCCAATTTTCGATGGTTTGGGGTAGGTATTTCAGGCAATTGGTTGTGCTTGCAGCTTGCCAGACCTTGGCATATCGTTAATTTGTGTCCCGCCAAATGATGCGTAACAGGAAGTCGGCATCAAGAAAGGTAAGGACCTGGTAGTTCGTTGAATAGGGAAGTCGACATGGACTTATTTGATCTCTCTGGGCCGGATGCCATCGAAACCATTCCGTTTCCTGAAACTGCGGATGGTTTGCTTCCTTTCGTACACCAACGCAAACCTGTTCTGCTCAGCGGAGTCCGAGCGGCGCTGCCGTTTACCCGGCAATGGAATTACGAGTATTTCCGGGAATCGCTGAAATCCATCCGCATCCAAAAGAAGTCTGAGGATGGCATCTATCATTACCTGGGGTTTGAGCGGGTCCCGATGGCAGACTTCAATGAGGTCATGGAAACCACCCACAACGGCTATGCTCTGGAACCTTTGCTTGGGCACGGAGTATCTAAGGACCTGCCAGGAGATATCGCGGTCAGCTTACCCGCGTTCGTGCCGCAGGTGGGGTTCAGGGTGTCCAACCTCTACATCGGTCCCGGCCAGAACAAGTCGCTGCTGCACTACGACGAGACCCACAGTCTTTTGATGATGCTGGAGGGGCGGAAACGATTCATTTTATTTTCGCCCGACCAAAGTGACTGTATGTACCCCTACAGTCCATTCAGTTTGAAAGCGATCAGGGAAAATAGGGTGGTCGACAGTAAAATCGATTGCCAGAACCCCGACTTCGAATCCTACCCCAAGCTCAGCCATGCCAAAGGGATCGCCGGCTGGCTGGAAGAAGATCAGGCCCTGTTCATTCCCGCCGGCACCTGGCATTTCATTGAGGCTGAAGGACGCAACGTTTCCGTCAACTATTTCTGGTTTCAGAATCGGTTGAGGGACTGGCTGCATCAGCCGCTGCTGGATTTCTGGCTCAAACGCCGGGCAATCGATGTACTGGATCAACTTCGAAAGGTGAAGCACAAGCTATCAGCGGCCTGAGCCGCTGATAGGTCGAATGTCCGATAACAATACTGCTCGACAGTGCTCAGCGAGATTGCCATGCCAAGCGTTTTTACCGATCCGATCGACTGTAAGAAGCTGGATGCTTTGCCGTTCAAGGTTAACCATAACCTGTTGGGCCACGAAGCTTTGAAGCTCGAGACTCTTACCGAAGTGCTGTGCCGGCTGCCGGAGCGACAGGTGGTCTATTCCAACGCACGACTGGATACCCGGGACAATTTCGAGAAAACCTTTCGCGCGCCGGAAAAAAGGGTATCGCTTGAGCAGACGTTGACTACCATGCTCAAGTCCGAATCGCTGATCATGGTCAATTCACCAGAAGTGGATCCGGTGTTTAAACCGGTATACGACCAAATCATGGATAGCATTCAGGCGCTGGTACCGGGCACGGGCGGGCGCAAGAAAGTGTTTATGCCCACCTTGTATCTGTTCATTGCCTCACCAAACAGTGTCACGCCCTTTCATATCGACCGGTATTCAACTTTCCTGTTCCAGTTCAGGGGCACCAAGAAAGTGTTTGTGGCAGAACCCTGGGACAGCCAGGTTGTGTCAGACCCGGATCGCGAGGCGTATGTCTCATACGCCAGTACCCAGCTGCCCTGGAGCGCAGAGCGTGAAAAACGGTTTACCTGCTTCGACTTTCATCCCGGGGAATCCGTCCACATTCCCTTTGTTTCCGGCCATTTCGTGAGGAACGGCGCGGATGACGTTTCGATTTCCATGTCGATCATCTTTAACACCGCCCAGACCATGATGTTGCGGAGGGCGCTCAACTTCAATCACCGCGCCCGAAAACTCATGAAACCCGTGCATATGGCGCCGACGCCGGTTGGACAGGGGAGTTTTCGGGATATGAGTAAGGCCCTGCTGTGGCGATCCTGGTCCAGTCTCAGGGGGAATGCCTAGGGAGTGACCGGCAACTCTGGTTATGCAACCAGGGCAATCGGCACGTTGATCCACTGTTTTTTCTTCATGTTCAGGAACACTCGATACTGTGGAATTGAAAGTAGTTAGGGGGGAGGAGGAATTCCACCACGTTAAATCGCAATGGGATGCACTGGTCACCAGTTTGACGCCAACCCCTTTACCCTTGACCCATGCCTGGTTGATGGCGTGGTGGAAAGCCTTTGCTGCCAACATGCAGATGGAGTTTCGCTGTGTGTTTGATGGCGAGAAGCTGGTGGGCATTGCGCCCCTGGTCCGGAGTCGGGAGAGTTACCGGGGTATACCGGTTACCCTGTTGAAGCTGGCTGCCAACGGGCACAGCCCGTTCTCGTCCATTGTCGTTGACGCCTCACTCACGCCCAGCCGCCGGGAAGAGGCGCTGGCTTTGATGACGGCAGTGGCGCCCCGTGAAATCGCGCTTTTCTTCAAGATTGGCCAGGACAGCGACCTGAAACGCTTTTTGCTGGACGAATCCAAGCGCGGCCAACAGCGGGTCGGTGAGAAACCCAGCTTGCGAACCCCGGTGGTCGAGATCAATCAGGCCTGGGACGATTTTTATCGGGCCAGACCGAGAAGTCTTAAAAAGAGTCTGAATAACAAGCTCAATCGGTTTCGAAAGGACGAGGGATTTTCCATCGAGCGCGAGGCCATCACCCAAGCAGACCAGCCCATCATCGACGAGCTGGTGGCTATCTCCGCCAACAGCTGGAAAGCGAACATAGGCAACGACCTGAAGTCGAACACCCGAAGCCGCTCATTCCTGCTAAACCTGATCGAATCCTTCGGCCAGTCGGGGGCGTTGAGTGCCTGGATCGTACGGCATCGGGGCACGCCGGTAGCCTTTGAGCTGCATGTTGTCTGTGATGAGGTGGTGTACCCGATTCGGGCCGACTACGACGAGGCGTTCAAATCGTTTTCACCGGGGTCGGTGCTTGAATACTCGGCGCTTAAAAGCCTGTTTGAGCAAGGCCAATGCCGCCAGTACTACACCTGCGCCGATGACTACTGGTATTTGAGCAACTGGACTCACAACTATCGCAATCTCTGCTCCATTGAGCTGTTCGGAGACAGTCTGAAATTGCGGCTGCTGTACTTTGCCGAATACCGGCTCATTCCCCTGATCAAACGGTTCATCCATGTGAAGCGTGCCAGCCGTCGTCCGGCCTGAGCCTGAGGAGATAAGGAAATTATGCGTGTTGTCGTGGTGGTCAGTGCGGACAAGTCCGACATTTTCTTTGCCAATCAGCTCATGAGGGCACTCCCGGTTGTTGGCGTCGTGGTCGAGAACCAGGTCCCTCTTCGGGATCGCTCACCGCTGATTGTCAAAGCGCTCAAATACATCACTCAGCCGCGGCTTTTCGTCCAGAAATCCCTCGACGTGATTGATCGTAAATGGGTCGAGCCCAGGCAGGCCTACAATTCGCCTGAGAATTCCCTGGATTTTGGTGAAGAGGGGCGCGCTTTGAAGCCCCAAAAGGACGTGGCGGTTTGGTATACCCAGGGCGTCAACGATATCAATGCCCCGGAAAATTGCGCCTGGATTCGGGAAAGGCGCCCGGACGTAATTGCCGTTTGTGGCGCTTCGATCATGAAAACGGAGCTGCTCGGAGTTCCCACACAAGGCGTACTGAACCTCCACGGCGGCCTGTCGCAGTTTTACCGTGGACTCTTCACCACCGACTGGGCGATTCACAATCGGGAACCGGAGTGCGTCGGCGCCACGGTTCATTTTGTCTCCGAGGGCGTTGATGACGGCGATGTCGTCTATCAGGGCCGGCCTCAAATTGTGGCGGGCGACAACCCGAACACCCTCTATGCGAAAGTGGTGCGGCTCGGGGTCGAAATGATGGTGCAGGCAATTCGGGATATCGAGGCAGGCCGGTGTCAGGCCAGGCAGTTGGAAGCCAAGGGCCGCCTGTATCTCAACAGCCAGTTCGACAAGCATGCCAAGCGCGCTACCTGGAACCAATTGAACGAGGGGGTGATCGAGGACTACCTGGCTCAGAAGGCGAAGCGTGACGCGCCCGTGACGCAGGCGATGATCAACCCGTTCCGCGACCCGATTACCGATGCGAGCGAAATTCCGCTTCCGCTCTAAGCTAGGGACTGACGCTGCTCAGAAACTCCCGGAACGCTTGCCGTTGTAGTCCGCAAGAATCGATTTGGCCGCCATCGCAGCGGCCGGCCAGGGCCCACAATGCGCCACGGCTGTCGCCGCTGATCTTTTTGAGAGCGCCAACGAGTTTGGCCTCGATTCTCGAATCGGTGAGGTGGCCGCCAACCTCATACCAGGACCAGACAACCACCCGAGAGCGATCCTGAGGGCTCTCGATGATGGTTTCATTGACTGTCTCCGGGCTCAGGGCCGGGCCGCCTGGTAGGGACCGTTTCTGACTGGTGACCAGTTGCCAGCGAGTTTCGTGGAAGAGGCGGTTGCCGTAATACACCAGCTCTTTGTTCTGCCGCTGGTTACGGTAGCCGATAATCTGCAATTGCACCTGCTGTCGCTGATCCGACACGTACACGCCGCCGATGCTGAAATCCGCATTGGCATAATCAGGTTGCCAGACACTCGCATGCTTGAGCGGCCCATGCCAGCCTTCCGCGGCGTCCGTCAATTGTGGGTTCCAGGCCTGAGCGATCTGCCTGGTTTTACTTTCCATTGCCACGGCCAACAACGAAGGCCATACCGCCAAAGCGGTCGCCAGAACTGGCCACATAAGCCATGAACGCTTTATTGCCGGACCTTCTGGCTTGGCGTTGTTTCCATCGGAATCAGGTTGTTCGGCGCTGGCTTCAAGGCGGGAGGCGAGGAAGAACAGGGGAATGAGTGTCAGCAAAACAAAAACAACCCAACCGAACAGCTCATGGTCTCTTACCAATGAGGTTTCCATGTTGGTGTAATGGCCGGCGGCGATTACGCCAAATACCCGCACCCAGTTGGCCAGCATGGATAGCAGGCCCGCGGCAACCACCAGCAGCGCTTTGGATCGGAAGTCTTGGTAGTAAAGCTGGCCATAAAACGCACCGAGAAACAGGGCGACCATCAGGTAACGCACACCACTGCAGCCGTCTTCCACCAGGAAAGCGCCAACCTCGAGCACGATCAGGAATTCGTTGATCGTGGCCTCAATGTCGGCAACCTTCAGGAACAGGGTATTGAAGAACACCGTTATGTGCTGCAGTACCGGTGAGAAATCATCCCAGATAGGTACGGCGAACAGCAGCAGTAGAATTGGTCCCGCCGCGGTTTTCAGGAAGTCCCGGCCCCAGATCGACCAGCCCCAGAGCACGATAACAACCGGCGCCAGTAACAGACGGACAACGCGCACGTCCGCCGCCTGGGCAACGAGGAGAGTCACGCTGGCGCCGGCGAGCAACAGCAGGGCCAAAGCGGAGCCCTGAATGGATAGCTGCCTGAGAGCCTGTCGCCGCTGGTACAGCAGATACAGCACCCCAGCCAAAACCAGGTAACCATGGGTATAAACAATAGAATCGCGCCACAGGCTGAAGAAGTCCTGCCACTCGGCCCAGAGCCCGAACAGAAGGACGGGCAAAAACACAAGGCCTAGATGGTGAGGGGAGAGCCTTACTAACGCACTCATGAGTCTCTAGCCTTGCTCACCGAATTTTTCCAGGATCCGCTGAGCTGCCGAGTCCATACCAACCACACGATAGGCCTCCGCCAGGTGTCGAGCGATTTCTTCCGAGTCCGGCTGCAGTTCGTGGGCTTTCTCAAGCACCGGCACACTTTCTCGATGGTTGCCCGCCTTGAGCATGATCCAGCCATAGGTGTCGGCGATGGCTGCATTGTCCGGGCTCAACTGGTAGGCGCGTTCCGCCAACTCGATCGCCCGGGCATCATCGCCTTTGTGGTACAGCCAGGCCAGGTTGTTCAATACCACAGTGTTGTCGGGCATAGCAGCCAGAAGACGCTCATAATTGGCCCTGGCGCCATCTGTCTCGCCGGCGGACTGCTGCAGCAAGGCCAGATTGAGCCGCAGCTGGAGGTTCTCCGGCCGAGCCTCGAGTTCCTGCTTAAGGTAGGTGATTGCCTCCTGGGCATGGCCGGAGCGCTGCAGGTTCCGGACATAGCCGGTGATGATGTCGGTGGTCGAGGTTTTTTCCAATGCCTGGCGGAAGCGCTCGGCCGCCTGTTCGTATTGCCCTTCGCTTTCAAGAATCTCAGCTTCTGCCACCAGCGGGGCAGCGGAGTGAGGTTTTTGGGTCTTGGTGCGGTCGAGAATGGTCATGGCCAATTCAATGTCGCCCTGAATTGCCGAGTGCTTGGCCGCCTGGATGGTGACCCGCTCATCGTCCGGGAACAGCGCTTGAGCGCGCTGGAGCACGGCCGCTGAGGATTCTAACTGGCCATTCGCACGCAGGCGTTTGACGGCATTGCTGTAGATCCCGGCGACCATGTCCTCGTAGGGTGACGCCGTGACTTCGTCCGAACGCTCCAGCAGGGTAGCGGTCAACTGGTCGGCTTCCTCGGTGTGGTTATTCAGCAAGGCGATTTCCAGCAGGATCAGCCTGGGTCGGCTGGCTTCCGGGTGAGACGCCACAACTTTCTGCAGAAACGTTCTGGCCTCTTCCTGATTCTGCAGGGAGAGCAGGCCTTGCAGCGCCGGGCCGTGTTCCGGTGCCAGCTCTACCGCTTCCTGGAAATGGTTCAGAGCGGCCGATCGTTCACCTTGCACCAGTGCCAGTTGCCCCATCGCAATGAGCGGCTCGACGGCTTTGGGGCTTTTCTCCCGAGCCATATCGAAAAACTGCTGAGCCTGTTCAGGTTTGTCCCCGGTCAGGGCCAGATTCCCCCGGGCCATCCAGGCACTCAGGTTGGCCTCGTCTTCCTTGATCCAGCTATCGGCCGTGGCGATCGCCACCTTCATGTCACCCGATTGCACCTGAGCCTGAATGAGCGCCTGGCGAGCTTCATTAAGTTTCGGCGCCTGTTCCCGCACCTCCATTATCTGTGCGATGGCGCGCTGGTGCTCGTTCCTTTGGCTCAGGTAACTGGCATAGCGCAGGCGCAGCGCGTGATTGTCCGGATTCAGGGAGAGTGCCTTTTCCATCAGCGCTTCGCCGGTTGCCTGCTCGCCGCTCTCAAGCGCCGCGATGGCCACCAGCGTCAGGATTTCGGGGTCCGAATCGCCATTATCCAAGCCCGCCAGGGTGGTCTGGGCGCCCTGGGCGTCGCCCATTTGAAGCATAGTGGCGGCCAGCATTTTGCTGGCAATCTCCGAATCACCTTTGCCTGCAATGGGCGCCAGTAGGGCTTGCGCTTCCTGCGGCCGACCCTGGCGGAACCTCACTAGCCCGAGCATCAGCACCGATTGCTCGTGCTCGGGGGCCTGGGCCAGCACCTCATTGAGGTAGCGCTCCGCTTTCAGCAGTTCGTTATTCCGCAGCGCTTCTTCGGCTGCCATCAAGCTGCTTCGAATTTTCCCCGGCGGTGATTTCGCAAGGATTTCCTCATACACGAAGGCCTCGGAAAACTTGCTCTGGGCGCGCAGCACGCTAATAAGAGCTGAAATGGTGGTGTATTTTCGCGCGGTCATGACATCGTACTGGCCGATGTCCTCCAGAGCCCGAATATAGGATTCCTCGGCACGCTCCCAATTCTCGCTCAGATGGGCAAGTTGGGCTTTCCAGAGCCACAACTCGGAATGGTCCGGGTTCAGCTCTTCCGCTTTGGCCAGCCATTCGCGAGCGACATCCTCTTGTTCCCGGGCCAGGGCGATCTTGGACAGGCCGACCATGGCCTCGATGGACCCTTGGCCGGAATCGGCCCTGCCTTGGAAAGCGTCTTCCGCCTCATCCAGGTTTCCGGCCGCGAGGTGAATCTGGCCGCGCAGCAAACCGGCCTGTTCCCTGACGTCTTCCGACGGCGATTGGATTTGCTCCAGGGCCGCCATGGCGTCAGCGTGTTTGCCCTGGCGGAGCCGGGCCTTAGCCAGGATCAGATTGGCCCGGTTGGTTATGGCCGGACCGAACTCGGAGGCCGACGTCTCGGCCATGAGTCGCTTCACCTGGCGTTCCGCGTTGACGGCATCGCCCGCGGTGAGCAGGTTGTCGATGATCACGAAATACGGTTCGATTTTCTCCGGCTGCAGTTCAATAGCGTTCCTGGCCTCCAGCGTGCTCGCCTTCAACTCGCCCTGGCGTTGGTAGAACCGGGACTGGTCGAGATGACTCAGGTATTGAATGTCCTTTTTGCTCATGTCCTCGCTGCCACTGTCGCTGCAGCCGGCGAGTGAAATGGCGAAGAGCAAGGGAAGGAGAGAGGAGCGAACTGCTACCGCTGATTTCATGGCCCTGTTCCTTTTGGGGTCTTATTATAAACGTCCGATTGTTCAGGTTTTCGCCGGTTCGGCCGAGGTTTCGATCCGGTATTTATCGGTTAGATTGTACAGCGTGGGGCGCGTGACACCCAGCAGACGGGAGGTCTGCGCGATATTGAAATTACAGGTTTGCAGGGCCTGGAGAATAGCCTGGCGTTCGGCATTCTCGCGCACCTGACGGAGATTGAGCTGGTGGTCCCTGGCGCTGTGTTCGCTCGGGAGCTCCAGGTCTTCCGCGGTGACGCGTTTGCCATCTGCCATGATCGTGGCCCGCTTGATCTTGTTGATCATCTCACGCACATTGCCGGGCCAGGAGTAGGCGTTGATGGCATCGACGGCATCTTCAGAAAAGCACAGGCCCGGCCGATCCATCTGTTTTCCGAGCGTTTTCAGCAAGGATTGGGCGATAACCGCGGCGTCGCCTTCGCGGTCTCGAACCGCCGGTACATCCAGGGTGATCTCGCTGATGCGGTAGTACAGGTCCTCCCGGAAATCGCCGCTGTCGATCAGCGCCTTCACGTCCCTGTGGGTAGCGCAGACCACCCGGACATCCACCGGAATTGGCTGCACCGATCCCACCCGATCAACCACCCGTTCCTGTAGGAAACGGAGCAGCTTAGCCTGCAGGGCCATCGGCATGTCGCCGATTTCATCGAGGAAAAGCGTGCCGCCATTGGCGCTCTCGATTTTTCCTTTTTTCGAATGGGTGGCCCCGGTGAAGGAACCCTTCTCGAAACCAAACAGTTCGCTTTCGAGCAGGTTTTCCGGGATGGCGGCGCAGTTAATGGCGGCGAACGGCTTGCGCCCGCGATGGCTCAGATCGTGAATGGCTCGGGCCAGAACTTCCTTGCCGGTACCGGTTTCACCGGTGATCAGGGTGGTAACGTCGGTTGGAGCGACTTTTTCCAGGGTTCGGCAGATGGCCAACATTTGTGGACTGGCGGCGACTATGCCCTTGATGTTGGTGCCGTTGCGTTGATGGGTCAGGTCCTGGTTTTCCCGCTCCAGCTCGGACAACCGGAAGGCCCGGTGCACCACAAAGGTGAGGATTTCTGCGTCCAGGGGTTTCTGGTAGAAATCGCAGGCGCCCATGCCGATGGCTTTGACGGCGTTTTCCTTGTCTTCACGCCCGGTCACCACGATGACTTTGGTCATCGGCGCGAGGCGCAGGATTTCTTCCAACAGGGCAAAGCCCTCGGTGGCACCGCCGGCATCTGGGGGCAAGCCCAGGTCGAGAGTGACAACGTCGGGCTCGACCCGCCTCAATGCGGCCAGTGCGGAATCCCGGTCGGACGCGAGGGTAATGTCCAGATCCTCGCTGAAGCACCAGCGCATCTGGCTCTGGAGCCCCGGGTCATCCTCTACGATTAAGAGTTTTCTAGTCACGCCGAAAACAGTTCCCTGTCAAACTTCTTGTGTGGTTGGCAGCAGCGATGCTCCAACGGTTTCCCTTCTTAGATTTTTAACTGAACATTGACGCTTTGCAATGCCAAGTCCAAATCTTAATCGGAAACGACTACTAATTGGCGTTTTCCCGCCGCTGAGGGGGTAAATCCTCGAGTGGTTCCGGGCTCGGGATCTTATCTTCAGCCGCCAGGGGGAATTGAACCGTGAAACAGGAACCTACCCCCGGTTCACTGGTGACATCGATATTGCCACCCAGCTTTTTCACATACTCTCGCGCCTGGAAGGCGCCGATTCCCATCCCGGTGATGCCCTTGGTGCTCTCGAAGGGCTTGAATAGCTGGCAGTTGATGAATTCCTGGCTCATGCCGGAGCCGGAGTCGTGGATGAACAGCACGACGTTGCCCTTGGCGATTTTCAGGGACAGGGTGATCTCGCCATCCGCCGGCGTCGCGTCCTGGGCATTTTGGATCAGATGCCCCAGCACACTGCGCAACTGCTCCTCGTCGGCGCAGATCCAGGCTTGCGGTGGGGTGCCCTGCAGCCGGGGTGCAGGTCGATACTGCGCGTAGTAGTCCAGCAGGCTAACCACCAGTTGGGTCAGGTCGAGGACCCGGTGCTCGCTTTCGTCGTCACCGGAGGGCCGGCGCATATGCTCCACCAGGTTCGACATCTTGCGCACCGCGTGATCAGTGGTGTTGATCATGTCATCAATAAAAGCGGGGTTGTGCCGGTGCTTGGAAGCGTTGGTGACCAGCAGCGACAACTGGGAGATTACGGTTTTCAGGTCGTGCACCATGAATGCCGAGGCCTTGCTGACCGCCTCGAACTGCATGGCGCGGGAAAGCCGGTGCTGGGCATCGGACTGGGCCAGGAGGTTGCAGGTTTGTCGTGCGACCACTTTGATCAGGTCGAAATTCTCCCAGTTCAGCTCCACGCGGGCGTAGGGGGTACCTATCATGGCGATGCCGTACAGCTCGTTGTCCAGATAAAGGGGTATAACCAGCCAGGCTTCCGGAATCTTGGCGATGGCCTCGGGCAACTCCACCAGCTCGTAAAGCAGGGGATCCTCACGGTATTCCTGGAGATCCACAACCCATTCCTTGCGGGCGAAAAACCGGACAAGTTCCGCGTCCGCTTCGATGTCGGTGTATTTGGGAAGGGGAGTGTTCACCGCGGCTTTCAGGGTAAAAAAGCCCCGGTCGTCCCGAAGCCAGATCGCGCCGGAATTGCTTTCGACCAGCCCGGCCAGTATTCGGGTTACCCGCTCAGGGAGCGGCGGATTATCGCTCAGGTCTGATAGCTCCCGGGTCATCTTGAGCCACTGTTCCCGGTAATCGTATTTGTAATCGAAGAAATTCTGGCTGATCAGCACCATCAGCTTTGCGCGGATGCGCCGGGAAAGCACCAGCGTTGCCAAAAAGGCCAGCGAAATCGTAAAGAACAGAACCTGCAGCGCGTCCCCCCAGTCTCCGCCGAGGACCCGGACGTAGTAGCCACCGATGGCCAGGCACAGCAGGTAGCCGCCCGCAAACACCAGAGTGCCGGCGTGGAACACCGCAGCCCGGGACAGTTGAAAATCCACCGGCTGCTTGCGGGTGTTGATGACGTTGATGGCAAACAGCGGCACCAGTAGCGCATTGACGAAGCCGCGGGCGTTCCAGAAAGATTCAGACACCTGGCCGAACAAGAGGGCGTCCGCGTACATGAAGAAATCGAAGGCGAACAGGGTGGCGATGGCAATGCACAGGTACTTGATGCTGGACCGACCAAAGCCCGGGGAGTTGCGCCAGATTTGCTCGACCAGCGACAGGCCGAGCAGGGTCAGGGCGATCTGACCCAAAAGCCGGGTCTTGCCGCTGAGGATGGACACGCCGAAAACGTACTCAAGCATGCCGAAGCCGGCCAGCAGCACCAGCAGAGCAACGGTGGATATACCAAGAATATGCTTCAGTTGCCCGGTCAGGCTGCCCTGGTTGAAGGACGTTCGCAGCATCGCGAACAGCAGCAGGATCCAGGCGCTGTACCGCAGCAGTTCAAGCAGGTAGCGGATAAAGAAGCTGGGAAAGCCCCACAGGCTCTGGGAAATCAGGGCGGAGGACCAGAGAGTGGTGACAATCGCCGCCAGGAACAAAGCGCGGTCAACGTCCCTGCGAACGTACCGTGTTGCCACGAGCACTGACAACAGCCCAAAGGTAAGGGCTGCCGCCACGTGGCTGATCACACTGAAATCACTTAGCATCGCTCGCGTCCTGCGTACGTAACCGCTAATCCCTGACGGTTGGACCCGCGCTACACCGGTTTTTTGTTGTTCATGTAAAACCGGAAGATGTCCGAGAGTTCGCGCTTGGGTTTGAACCCAAACTCCTTCGCAAACGCCCTGCCGTCAATAATTACAGGATACTTGAAAAACGCCATCAGGTACGACGGAAAACTTCTCAGTTTGAGCGTTCGCAGGATCACGCTTGGCAGAATCGGCGGCACCGACGGCACCGGCAGGCTCTTGCACCGACACAGTTTGAGCGCGTGCTTGTACGCGACCCAATCCTGGGGCGCGACATTGAACACGCCACGCACCGGTTTGTTGTAGGCCAGTACGATGGCATCGGCCATGTCGTCGATGTGAATGAACTGCATCATCGGTGAGAACCCGGCCAACACCGGCGCCCGTTCGCTTGAGAGCAGCGTGCTCATAGTGTTGCGAACGCCCGGGCCAACAATGTTGCACGGCCGCAGGATGGAAATGTTCAGCTCTGGGTAGCGCCAGAGGTATATGTTGGCCAGATTCTCCAGCTCCACCGAATCGATCAGGTCGGCGCTCAGGCCAGCGCTTTTCAGCGGCGCCGACTCGTCGATCAGCGCTGGGTTGTAAGCCACGGCGCCGTACACATGGTAGGTCGAAAGCACGACCACCCGCCGAATGCCGTATTTGTGGCTCAGGTCCAGCAGCTTCTGGGTTCCGAGCACATTCGCGTTGTAGCGGCGCATGCGGGTCAATTGGCTCGACATGATCCGCCCGAGGTGGATGACGCCATCAAACTCGTAACGCCGGAACAGGTCCTCGAACACTCGTTTGTTGAAGTCAATGCAGTAGCTGGGAATATCATCCCCCAGATACACCTGTTCCCGGAAATCCACGGCGACCAGGTCACAGTGGTCGCGCAGTTGGTTGATCACGCGCTGCGCCAGGGCCCCGGCGGCGCCGGTGACAAGAATGTGGGGTCTGCGGTGTTTCGTCATTAAAAGAGCCTTTTCCGTTCGCTCAAACCCAGGTCGATCAGTCGGCTGATCTCCGCTTTCACTTGTTCCACCCGTTCGGTGACCTGTTCTTCCGGAATTTCCTGATCGTCGAAGTACATCGGTTCGCCGAAATTGAGATGCACCTTGGCGGGTAGCACCACCGGCAGGGCGACCGGGGCATAGGGTATGCCGAGGGCCTTGGCCAAGGGTTTGATGTTGGCGATGGCGGGAATGGTTTCCTCACAGCCCACCACGCCGACTGGCACAATCGGCGCCTTGTATTTCATGGCCAGGTGCATGAAGCCATTGCCGAAGCGCTGGAGCTCGTAACGGTCCTGGTAGAGCTTGCCCGAGCCCCGGATGCCCTCAGGGAAGACGATTACCGCTTCGTCGTTGGCCAGCATCTTGGCGCAATTAACGGGGTCGCCCAGTACTGCGCCCACCTCATTCAACAGGTTGCCGAGCCAGGGCACGGTGGGAAAGAATCGTTCGATCATGGCTCTGGGCATGCGCGGCTCTTTTTCCCGCGACGCCAAGGCATAGCCGATGAGCAAGCCGTCGATCGGCAATTGGCCACTGTGGTTGGCAATGATCAGGACCGGTCCCTGTGAGGGGATATTCGCCACCCCCTGTGCCCGTACCCGGAAATATTTCTCATACAGGTGGCGGGTCAGGGCGAGGCCGTATTTGACGGCCTCGTTGTTATAGCCCCAGGGATCATAGCCCAGTGAGCCAATGGGTTTGCGAATGCGATTGACCTGCTGTTCCAGCTCTTCAGGCACCAGCCTGGATTTAATAAACGACGCCAGGCTCATGCTGACTCCCTGTTGTTGGCGAAGATTGAGGTGTGATCAGCCGCGACCGATGAGAACCCCGAGGGTGTGGCTTTGGCCTTCATTTAACACCCGATAGTCACCGCTGGCATTGGCGGTTTCGACGCAGAGCATGTTCTTCCAGGCCTGATCGGGAAAGTCGGAGAGGCGCGCCGCCTTATCCGGGCCAGGATTCCAGACCACGGTGGAATCGCTGCCCACGGAAGAGAGCTTGCGTTTACCCGCCGGCGTGACGATGGTCATCGGCGCGCCACTCTCGTATATGCGGTCTGTCTCTCCCTCAAAATAGACCGGGCCTTCCTGCCAGCAGTATTCCCAGTCCCTAAGGGTGTCCAGGTAGTGGCTATTACCCAGGCCCAGGACCCGGCTACGAGCGATGTCGGGGGTGGGGAAATAACTGTGCAGGGCCTGGCTGAAGGCGAGGGGTTCGCTGCCCATGTTGGTGGTGGTCAGGGCCACCTGAAAACCACGAATGGAAAAGCTGAAGGTCACCAGGGCCAGGGCGTGCCCGCGCCAGATCTTCCTGAAATCGTCATTGGCGTCCAGGGACAGGCTGATCTCCACCTCGTGAGCACTCTCACGAACGTCTTCGAGCTTCCACAGGGCGGAACGGGCAAAGCCGTGGGCCTGGTCGACGTGAATGCGTTTCTTGATTTCCGGGGCGTTCCGGGCCGGGTCGCCGAACCAGGGCCAGCAGATGGGCACGCCACCGCGGATGGCTCGGCCAGGCTCCAGGCGCGCGGTTTCGCTGCACCACAACCAGTCGGATTCGTCCCTTGGCGCAAAGTGGGTCAGGTGTGCGCCCTGTAAAAAAACGGTGGCTCGGAATAGCGGGTGGTGCACATCCAGCGCTTCCAATTGGCCAATCGTGCGCCAGCGCGTAAAGGACCATTGGCCCGGAGATAAGGAAAGCGGCGGTCGGTTACTGCTCTCAGACATGGCGTGTTTCAGCAACTCCTGGGTTATCGGTATTTGCCTACACAGAGAGTAAATTAAAACTCCCGCGCCAGCGAGAATTCCGCATAGAATACCGCCAAATGTTCGTGGAGTACGTGATGGAACACTCGGTTGTTATTGGCCTCAAAGATAGTCAGCTGGAGACCCTGTCGCCGGTGGTCACGGCCGCCGCCAATGGCGCTGAAGTGGCCGGTGTGGCCGCTTGCCCGCCCGAGTTGGATGATCGCTGGCTCGACACCCTGGCCGATGGCCTCAGTGAACACGGCTGGATGGCGCTGGATGTAACTGATCGACTCGGGTCAGCTCTGATCGCAGCGCTGGCCTCCGAAGTGGCGGTGTTGGACCGTTCCGATGCCATGAAAAAAGCGGGTGTCGGTCGTGGCAACGACCTGACCCGAGATCGCTCGGTTCGTCGGGACCGCATTGCCTGGTTGCAGGGCGTCACCGCGCCCCAGGCGGCATTGTTCGAATTCTTTGAGGCCCTGCTTGGTGGTCTTAACCGACGTCTGTTTCTTGGTCTGAAACGGTTCGAAGCCCACTACGCCACCTATCAACCGGGTGACTTCTATAAAAAGCATCTGGACAGTTTTCAGGGCCGGGCGTCCCGGGTGGTCAGCCTGGTGCTCTATCTGAACGAAGATTGGCAACCGGACGCCGGCGGCGCGCTCCAGGTGTTTAATCGCGAAAATGACAATGAAGCCTGCGCCCAGGTGTTGCCGGAGGCCGGCCGCATGGCGGTATTCCTGAGTGAGGAGATACCCCACGAGGTGCTGCCGGCCAATCGCACCCGGCACAGCATCGCCTGCTGGTTCCGGCAGGACGAGGTGCCCCTGCCATTGTAGGATTGGCCGCGACGGTTGGAATTGCCGTTGTAGTCGGCAAACCCTTTTGCTAATATGCGCGCCGCTTTGGAGGGATTCCCTCGAAACGCCGTTATGGTGGCCCCATTGGTGCCCCCGCAACATGAAACCGTGAACCCGGTCAGGCCCGGAAGGGAGCAGCCGCAGCGGTGGAATTGTGTGCCGGGGTGTCGCTGATGGGGTCACCCCCAGATTTCCTTCCTCGTTTTTCTTTGCTTCTACACTTACCACCTTCATGTCCTGCGTGTGCACCAGCGATGCGCGAGGGAGCAGGCTCCCAGGGCCGGCCCGCGGTTGATCTTTGCTTCTTCTAAAGTCGGGTCCATGCTAAGGTTAAGCCCGTTTTTGACAGCAGTTGGCGGAACATGAGCTACCAGGTACTTGCCCGAAAATGGCGCCCACGCACCTTCGAGGACATGGTGGGCCAGGAACACGTGCTGCAGGCGTTGATCCATGCGCTGGAAAGCCAGCGTCTGCATCATGCCTATCTGTTCACCGGAACCCGGGGTGTGGGCAAAACCACCATCGGCCGGTTGCTGGCGCGCTGCCTCAATTGCGAGACCGGTATCACGCCGCGGCCGTGCGGTGAGTGCACCAGCTGTACCGAGATCCAGGAAGGGCGGTTTGTCGACCTGATCGAGATCGATGCCGCCTCCCGCACCGGCGTTGATGACATGCGTGAACTGACGGACAACGTTCAGTACGCGCCGACCCGCGGCCGCTATAAGGTGTACCTCATTGACGAGGTGCACATGCTTACCAACCAGTCGTTCAACGCGTTTCTGAAGACCCTGGAAGAGCCGCCTGAACACGTCAAATTCCTGCTGGCGACCACCGATCCGCAAAAGCTGCCGGTGACGGTGTTGTCTCGCTGCCTGCAGTTCAACCTGAAGCGGATGACCCCGGAGCACATCGCCGGGCATCTCAAGCATGTGCTGGGGCAGGAAGGCATTCCCTTTGAAGACCCGGCGCTGTGGTTGCTGGCACGAGCCGCCGACGGCAGTATGCGGGACGCCCTCAGCCTGACCGACCAGGCGATTGCCTTTGGTAATCAGAAACTCGCCGCCAGTGACGTCAGCAACATGCTGGGCACCATTGATCAGCGCGACATTGAGCGCCTGGTTAGCGCCTTGGTGCAACGGGACGGTCCCGGCCTGCTGTCCGAAATCAACCGTATTTCCGACTTTGCCCCCGATTACGGCAACATCCTGGCCGACCTGCTGTCCCTGTTCCATCGGGTTACCATGGAGCAGGTGGTGCCCGGCAGTGCCGATAACGCCATGGGCGACGCCGCTGAAGTGCAGGCCCTGGCCCGTCAACTGAGTGCCGAGGATGCCCAACTGTTCTACCAGGCTGCGCTAATCGGCCGCAAAGATCTGGCCATCACCCCGGATGCCCGCATGGGCTTCGAGATGACGCTCCTTCGAATGCTGGCTTTTCGCCCCGGTACCGACCGGCGTGAGCCGCCGGCCGTCGGTTCAACGGCTCCCAAAGCGGCGAAGCCCGCCAGCGACGAACCTGACCCTGCACCCGCGACGGCCGAATCCGAGTCGGCTAAAAAGTCGAGCCATGAGCCGGTGAAAGAGCCCGAGCCAGAGCCAGGACAGCCGGCGCAGGCAGCACCCTCAGCATCGGCCCCGCAGACGGAAGCTCCGACCCCGGAATCTCTGACACCGGAACCACCGGCGCAGGACGAGGCCTGGCTGGCCAGCCTCGACGCCCAGGCCGCGGGTGCCGAATCACCGGAGGACTACTCCGAAGCACCCGTGCCTGATCTGCCCGAGGAAGCCTCCACCTCAGTGCCTCCCTGGGAGGACGAGCCGTCTCCGACTTCGCCTAATGTGGCCGTGCCGGCTGGCTCGCCCAGTAACGAACCGGTACCGGAGTCAGGGCAGCAACCGGAACAGGAGGCTGGTCCCGAGCCGGTGGCTGAAACGGTTTCTGAATCGCGTGAGGCAACGTCCGCCGAACCAGCCGTTGCAACCGAGGCGAATGTACTTTCCGATGACGCCGTTCCGGAGCAGGCCGGGGAGTTTGTCTGGGAGCGGGATTTTCGATCCCTGGGCATCGTCGGCATGCCCGGAAATCTGGCCAGCCACGGTGCGCTGGCTTGGCAGGGCGACACCATTGTCCTCACCATCGACGAAGGCCACGCCCGCCTGCTGAATGCGCGTCATGAAGAAAAAATCCTGGCGGGCTTGAGAATGCGATTTGGCGATACCACTGAATTGCAGGTGGTGGCCGGAAATCCCGGTCCACATACGCCAGCGGCCTATGAAGAGCGCCAGCGACGGGCCCGCCAGCAGGCCGCTGAGGAGGCGATCCGGAACGATCCGGCGGTACAGTCCATCGTTGAACGATTTGAGGCCCGGGTAGTCGAAGACAGTATCCGGCCGATTGAGTCAAGCAAGAGGTAGCGACATGATGAACAACATGGGCGATATGATGAAAAAAGCCCAAAAAATGCAGGAAGAAATGCAGAAAGCCCAGGAAGAAATCGCCAAGGCGGAAGTAACCGGCGAATCCGGGGCAGGGCTGGTAAAAGTGACCATGAACGGTCGGCACGATGTCCGTCAGGTTGAAATCGATCCCTCGCTGATGTCCGAGGATAAGGAAATACTGGAAGACCTGCTGGCCGCTGCCGTGAATGACGCCGTCCGCCGGGTTGAGGCGAATCAGAAAGACAAGATGTCTGGCCTGATGTCCGGCATGGGTATGCCTCCGGGCTTCAAGATGCCGTTTTAAGCGGCGATTTCACGAATTAGGTCAAGGTTGAGGATGTTGCATGGCTTTTAGCCCCCTGGTTGACGAACTGGTTGAATCCCTGCGGTGTCTCCCGGGTGTTGGCCAGAAAACGGCCCAACGCATGGCTTTTCATCTGTTGGAGCGGGCGCGGGCTGGTGGTTCGCGCCTGTCCGAGGCGTTGAACAATGCGATGGACGGGGTTCGTCGGTGTTCGAGCTGCCAGAATTTCGCCGACACCGAGGTCTGCGGCATCTGCGACAATCCAGCCCGGCGTACCGGGACCCTGTGTGTGGTGGAAAGCCCCTCGGACTTGCTGGCCATCGAACAGGCCGGCGACTATCGGGGCGGTTATTTCGTGTTGATGGGGCACCTGTCGCCCATTGATGGCGTCGGTCCCGAAGAGATTGGCATTGAACGCCTGCTGGAGCGGGTTGGCCAGGAAGGAGTTACCGAGCTCATCCTGGCAACCAACCCGACCGTGGAAGGGGAGGCGACCGCTCACTACATCGCCGACCGGTTGGACGGTCGAGATATCCTGATTACCCGCCTGGCCCATGGCATTCCCGTGGGTGGTGAGTTGGGTTACGTCGACGGTTTCACCCTGACTCACGCCTTTCGCGGCCGCAAGCCACTCGCCGAATAAAAACGTTCACCAGGTCTCTCTATGGCTTCCAATCCCCCGGTGGCGGACGTTCCGCCTTCCCCAGACAGGATTCACTGGCTCACCGACGCAGCCGCTCTCGATCAGTGGCTGGCTAACGTTGGTACTGGTCCTTTGGCCCTTGATACCGAGTTCGAACGGGTCAACACGTTTTACCCGATTCCCGGGCTGGTCCAGCTTGGCGTTGATGGCCAGTTTTGCCTGGTCGACCCTGGCGTCGCAGAGGCGTCCCAACGGTTTCGGGAACTGCTGGCCAATCCGGATGTTCCCAAGCTGCTCTACGCAATGAGTGAAGACTTGGAGCTGTTCCGCCACTGGCTGGGTCTTCAGCCCAAGGGCGTGATCGACCTCCAGATTGGCGCCGCCCTGGCCGGAGAGGGTTTTTCCATGGGGTATGCCCGGCTGGTGGAATCCTTATTCGGGGAGACCCTCGACAAGTCGGCAACCCGGTCGGATTGGCTGGCTCGTCCACTTTCCGACGCCCAGCAGCGTTACGCCATTGATGACATCCGGTTTCTCGAGCCCATGCACCAGTGGTTACAGGACCGGTTGGAACAGCGCGGGCTGGCGCACGCTCTGGTGGAGGAGTCCGCTCGCTTTGCCGAGGAGCTGGCGTCGCAGGACGACCCCAGGAACCACTATTTGAAGCTGCGGGGCGGTTGGGCGCTGAGCACCCAACAACAGGCAATCCTCCAGGTGTTGGCGGAATGGCGCGAGCTGGAATGCCAGCGCCAAGACCGGCCCCGCAACCGGGTGTTCGCTGACGCCTTGCTCATCGCCGTGGCCGAGCGGTCGCCAGATTCGCTGCCCGCCCTTGCCAACATCCAAGGGGTGCCATCAGGTGCCGTTCGTCGCCACGGTGCCACTCTGCTGCAGTTGGTCGAGAAGGGGCGCGGGGCCGATGCCGCTGGGCTGACCCGGATAGCGCCGCCGCTGACGAGGGACCAGCAAGGGTTTCTGAAGACATTAAAGCGACTTTTCAAAAAGGCAGCGGAAGCTGCTGATATACCAATAGAATTACTTGCCCCACGCAAGCGCCTTGAGAAGGTGGTTCAGGACCGAAGCCTGTCCGGCCAGGCCTTTTTCCAGGGCTGGCGCGAACAGATTCTGGCACCGGTGCGGGCAGACATCGAGGAATTGTTGAGATCATGAAAAACCGAGAGTTTGTGTCTGTTTTTCGCAGCAGCAAGAAGAACGATACCTACCTGTTTGTACGCCGGGGGCAGGAGTGGGACGAGTTACCCGAAAGCCTGCGGAGCATTTTCGGCCAGCCAGTGCACGCCATGGATCTGATTCTCACCCCGGATCGGAAACTGGCAAGAACCACGGGCCAACAGGTGCTCGAAGCGCTGGCAGACAAGGACTTCTTCCTGCAGATGCCGGAAGAGCAGGACAGCTACGTGGTCGACTTCAAGAAGAAGATTGAGCGTCGGGATTCATGATCGCCGAGATTCCCTTCTGGCAGCGCAAGCGTCTGCACGAAATGTCGCCGACAGAGTGGGAATCCCTGTGTGACGGCTGCGGTAAGTGCTGCCTGAACAAGTTGCAGGATGAGGACACAGACGAGGTGTACCACACCGACCTGGTCTGCCGGTACATGGATCAGGACACCTGTCGCTGCACCGTTTACCCGGAGCGCCTGCAGAAGGTGCCGGAGTGCACGGTACTGACAGCGGACAGCGTAAACGACTACCATTGGCTGCCCTATACCTGCGCTTACCGCACCCTGGCCGAGGGCCGACCGCTGGCGGACTGGCACCCGCTGCGCAGTGGCGACCCAAACACGGTCCATGAGGCCGGTGTTTCCATCCGGGGCAAAGTGGTCTCCGAGGCAGAGGTGCCGGAAGACCAATGGGAAGAGCACATCATTCACTGGATATTGTAATGATCGACACTGACGCACAACTGGCTTACGGAATTTTCTGGACGGCCTACGCCCTGGCTTTCGTGGTGTTTTTCTACATGATGAAGCAGCTGTTTCGCTTCATTCCGCTGTACGGCGCCCGAACCCTGCTCATGGCTAGTCTCGTTGCCTTGCTGCTGACTCCGGTGGAGTCGCCGGAGGTGGCCGAGTGGTGGATTCCGGCCTGGCTCTATGGCGGCTACGAACTTATTCTCGGACAAACCGAGGCGGCCGGCAGGGCGCTGTTCAACCTTGGCATTGCCGGTCTGGTAATGCTACTGATATGGATTTTGGACCTGGTCCGCTACCGTCTGGTAAGACGCTAGTTCCGGCTCCCTCAATTAAACGGATAATTTTTTGAGCGTGACGATGCCCAGACTTCTGACACTGATCCTTTGCTTTGCCATTATTCTGCCCCTGGGCGTCCAGGCGCAGGAGGCTCCCGAGCTGGTGCTTCCCGAGCAGGCCGACGTGCGCATCATCGTCGATATATCCGGATCCATGAAGAAGAACGATCCCGATAACCTGCGCCAGCCCGCGGTCAGATTACTGGCGCAAATGCTGCCTGAGGGCGCCACCGCCGGGCTCTGGACCTTCGGTCAGTACGTCAACATGCTGGTGCCACACCGGGAAGTCACCGAGCAATGGCGTGCATTGGCGAAAGATCGCTCGGCACAGATCAATTCGGTGGCGTTGCGGACCAATCTTGGCAAAGCCATCGAGGTGGCCGGGGACACCTATTACACCGACGGCGTACTCGACAACACTCACTTCATCCTGCTCACCGACGGCCGGGTGGACATCTCCGACGACGGCGCGGTCAATGAGCAAGAAGAGAGCCGTATTCTGCAAACCATCGCACCGGGGCTGACGGCCCAGGGCGCGACTTTTCATCCGATTGCGCTCTCGTCAGAGGCGGATGCGGACTTCCTGCGTCAGTTGGCACGGGACTCCGGCGGCCGCTTCCAGGTGGCTGAGAGCGCAGAGGCGCTGAGTCGGGCGTTCCTGGAAGCTCTGAACACCGCTGTGCCCCAGGAACAGATCCCAATCGAAGGCGACGGCTTCCGCGTTGATGAGGGCGTGTCCGAGTTCACTGCCTTGGTATTCTGGGGACAGCAGGAGACCCGCGAGACCCGCAAGCTGGCGCTGGTGAGTCCCGGTGGTGAACGTGTCACCCTGGATGCTTTGCCTGCCAACGTGCGCTGGACCCGGGAATCCGGCTACGACCTGATGACCATCACCGAGCCCGCCTCAGGCCGTTGGCAAATCGACGGTGAGCTCGGGGAGGGCAGTCGGGTTACCGTGGTCAGCGACCTGCGAATGGCGGTTAGTCCGATCCCGCCCGAGTTTTCTGAGCAGAGTCCCATTAATCTGAATATCGCCTTCTACGAGGACGGTGAGCGCATCACCAACCAGGACTTCCTTCAGGTGCTGGACATCAAAGTCAGCGTGGTGTCTGAGGACGGTCGCAGCGGCACCAAGGTGCTGTCCCGGGAAACCTCTCCAGAGCCGGGCGTGTTCACCGACACTATCGGCCGTTTGCCCGCCAACGGACTGTACCAGATCGAAGTGGTGGCAGACGGCCAGACCTTCAGCCGCAAGTTCAGTACCACTACCCAGTTCGAGAGCATTGTTGCGGGCCAATCGACCGCAGACATTGAGGGTGGCGAGGTCGCGACCACCGATCAGGAAAGCACCGAGTCCGAGCCGGTATCAGGGGCCGCCCCTGTCGCAGACCCGGCATCCGCGGCAGACCCAGAGCCGGTGTCCGAGCCGGAGCCCAAACCAGAGACCAAACCAGAACCCCAGAACCAACCCGCGCCCGCGTCCACTCCGACTGTCGCTGACGACATCATCAGTCCGATCAATGTCGACGAGGTTGAGCAGCCGGAAGAACCAACCGAAGAGGCATCGGGCTTTGCCATGCCGCCGCTGTGGATGTTGGGAGCCGGTGGCGGTGTATTTGCCCTGGCTGCACTGGCTTGGTTCGTCGTAAAGCGTCGCAGCGCCAAAACCACGGAAGAAACGGTGGAGCCGGACACACCAAAAACCTCTGAGGCGCAGTCGGAGCAGCCGGCCGCCGACCCGGAGCCGACGGAGGACACCGACGAGCCAGAGCCTGAGGCTCAGGATGAGCCCGAGGAACAGGCCGAGGAACCACCGGTGGCCGAAGTTGTGGCTGCTGAGGCATCAGAGGACGAGGCGACCGGGGAAATCCCGGAGGTAACCGACGAGCTGGATGCTGGAGCGGAGTCCGTTGAGGCCGAAGAGCAGGCGCAGGAGGAAGACGCGGAGCTGCCCGACGATGACATCCCGATGGCTGATACGGTCGTATCCGAAGAACCGGAGTCGGTGGAAGCAGAACAGGAGTCGGAAACCGAGTCCGAGCAGGCGTCCGCGGACGACTGGCTGGACGAACTGACCGACGATTCGGCTGAGGACAGCGACGAAGAAGAGTTCGGTCTGGACGATTTTGATCTGTCCGAATTCGACGACTTGCCCGGGCACAACGACAGTGACACTGATCAAACGGATCTGGAACCGATTCCGGATGCCGATGACCAGGACCAGAAAAAGTAACCAACAGGATTTAACGCGATGAAGTTTACCGGTACTGATAAGTATGTAGCCACCGATGACCTGCAGATGGCGGTCAACGCCGCCATCGCTCTGCAGCGCCCGCTGCTGATCAAAGGCGAACCCGGCACCGGCAAGACCTTGCTGGCGGAGGAAATGGCCGAGGCCCTGGGCATGAAGCTGATCCCCTGGCACATCAAGTCCACCACCAAAGCCCAGCAAGGTCTGTACGAGTACGACGCGGTCTCTCGCCTGCGGGATTCCCAGCTCGGCGATGAGAAGGTTAAGGACATCAGTAACTACATCGTCAAAGGTAAACTTTGGGAAGCCTTCCAGGCCGACGAACAGGTGGTGTTGCTGATCGACGAGATCGACAAGGCCGACATCGAATTCCCCAACGACCTGTTGCTCGAACTCGATCGCATGGAATTCTTCGTCTACGAAACCCAGCAGTTCATCAAGGCCAAGCACCGCCCGATTGTGGTGATTACCAGTAACAACGAGAAAGAACTGCCGGATGCCTTCCTGCGTCGGTGCTTCTTCCACTACATCAGCTTCCCGGACCACGACACCATGAAAAACATCGTGGACGTGCATTTCCCGGGCATCCAGCAACAAATCGTACGGGACGCGCTCGAAGTGTTCTTCGATGTGCGCAAGGTGCCGGGCCTGAAAAAGAAGCCCTCCACGTCCGAACTGATCGACTGGCTGAAGTTGCTGATGGCGGACGAATTGTCTGCCAAAATGTTGCAAGAGAAAGACACCAGCTCGGCGCTGCCGCCTTTGTACGGTGCCCTGGTGAAGAACGAGCAGGATGTTCACCTGCTGCAGAAACTGGCGTTTATGGCCCGTCGCCGCAGCTGATACGCAGCAAGAGTCTCGTTTTATGTTGATCGATTTTTTTCTCGAAGTTCGGCGGGCGAAAGTGCCCGCCAGCCTGCGCGAATTCCTCGACCTGCTGGAGGCGCTCCAGAACCGTCTGGCGTTTGCCGACATGGAGGAGTTCTACTACCTGGCGCGGCTTTGCCTGGTCAAGGATGAGCGCCACTTCGACAAGTTCGACCGTGCTTTCAAGGCCTATTTCGAGGGCATTGAGAACCTCGAAGACCTGATGGAGATGTTGATTCCCGACGAGTGGCTGCGTGCAGAGTTCGAGAAGCACCTGTCCGAGGAAGACAAGGCCAAAATTGACTCCCTGGGTGGCCTGGAGGAGTTGATTGAGACGTTCAAAAAGCGCATGGAAGAGCAGAACGAACGGCACGCCGGCGGCAACAAATGGATTGGTACTGGCGGTACCTCGCCCTTCGGCGCCGATGGCTACAATCCCGAGGGCTTCCGCATTGGACAGAAGAGCGGCCGTCATGGCCGTGCGGTCAAAGTGTGGGAGAAGCGCGCGTTCAAGGATCTCGATGACAGCATCACCTTGGGTATCCGCAACATCAAAGTGGCCTTGCGCCGGCTTCGGAAGTTCGCCCGCCAGGGCGCGGCGGATCAGCTCGACATGGATGACACCATCCGCTCCACCGCCCGGAACGCCGGGTACCTTGATCTGAAGATGGTGCCTGAGCGGCATAACTCAGTGAAGGTGCTGATCTTTTTTGACGTAGGTGGTTCCATGGACCCCCACGTCAGAGTCTGTGAGGAGCTGTTCTCCGCTGCTCGCCTCGAGTTCAAGCACATGGAGTATTTCTACTTCCATAACTTCATCTACGAGAGCGTCTGGACCAACAATATCCGCCGGATGAACGAAACCACCAGCACCTGGGACATCCTTCACAAGTACTCGCCGGACTACAAAGTGATCTTTGTCGGGGACGCCACCATGGCACCCTATGAGATCTCCCATCCCGGTGGCTCGATCGAGCACTGGAACGAGGAAGCCGGCGCTACCTGGTTTCAGCGGGTCTCGGAGCATTTCCGAAAAGTGGTGTGGCTGAATCCGCTGCCGGAGAATTATTGGGGCAGTGGTGGTTCTTTAGGCATGACCCGGCAGCTGGTCAATGACCATATGTATCCGTTGACCATTGATGGCCTGGAATCGGCCATGAAGCACTTAAGCAAGTAAAAAAACGCCGATGCGGTTGAGGGCATCGGCAAAGCTCGGCATATAAAGCGGGGGTGCCTGAAAAGGCGCTCCCGCTTTTTTCTACGCAATTTAGACGCCAGCCCTGAGAAAAATCACGAAAAACCAGATGCTTGCCACTGTTTTCCGGGCTAGGCTGGCGATTGTCGGGGCAATGCAACGCCCCAGGTGTCAAAAAATTCGACACCCACCCGTTTCAAATCTGTGCTTCTAATTCCTGCACTTACTCCCTCTCTTCTTTCTGACGCGGCGCTTTCCGCTGCTGCATTTTCAAATTGGTGATCTACATACCGTTCTTGCGGGTAACCGAGTGTTACGCTTCCTCTCAGCTTGTAACGGAAGAAAGCCCGTCACCGGGAAGGCAGGAGGCGACACGGAATTATGTTCGGCATAACACCAACAACACGGCGCCGGATACACCCATCGCATGGACTGTGTTTCGGCTTTTTCATCGCACTGCACAGCTATTCCGCCTCAGTGCAAAGCGCTGACCTCGACCAGTCTATTGCTCAGCTCAGGCAGCAGGTCTCCGACCACTCTGCTCAGGTGTTTGCCCTGGAGCAGGAGCTGCTGTATCCAGCGGACAGCCGGGTGTCAGTATTTCTGACGTTGGCCAATCGGGACACCTTGGATCTTGATGCCGTGGAGCTGTTCGTCGACGGTAAACCGGCCGTCTCCCACCTCTACACCGAGCGCGAGCAGGAAGCCCTCGAAGAGGGTGGTGTCCAGCAACTCTTCAAAGGCAATCTGCCCAACGGTTCCCACGCATTGAAAGTGGTTGTGACAGCGCGCGCCGGCAATGATCGCTTCGTGCGTCGGGAAACTACCCACCAATTCCAGAAACGCCCCGGAAACCTCCGCATGCAGATGACTCTGGAAGCCAAGGCACCGGACTTCGAGCCTCGTGTGTCGTTTGCCGAGTGGAAGTAACTGGTCATGATTTCGTGCATTAATCGCCTCCTGCCTGGATGGGCTTTGTCCATGGCGTTTGTCTTGGCGTCGTTCGGGAGCGTGGAGGCATCGACCCAGGGGTCACCGGACCTGCAGTCCGGGTTGGTCCGGTTTGCATTGGCGGGTGCGGACTTGGCGCCGGTGATCAAGTTGGCGGAAAGACTGGATGGGGATTCCGGGCAGCTGCTTCGAGCCCGGGTTCTGCTGCGGACCGGGCATACGGAGGAAGGCCTGGCCCTGCTGAACAGCGTGGCCGACGGCCAACACCATCGAGCCGAAGCGGCCCTGATCCTGGGCCAACACTTGGCTGCGGCCGACCAGCACGCCGAGGCTCGGCGCTGGTTCCAGCGGTCGGTGGCGGTGGGCTATGGTGAGATCCGGCAGGAGGCCGCCTATCGTTTGGCCGAACTGGAGTTGGAACAGGGCCGAACCGAAAAGGCGGGCGAGGTTCTGGCGGCCATGGAGCCCGGGTTTTGGGCCGCCATTGGCTATCTGAATCTGTCTGGGGAGCATGCCCGTGCCGACCTCAATCCAACTCGGGCCCTGGTCGCACTACGGGTGGCTCTGGCTATGGCAGAGGCAGACTCGGATTCGAAACGGCGCGCCGATCTGGAGAATCGTTTGCGACTGCGGGCAGGTTACCTGGCCCTGGAAAACGGCGAATTCGACAAGGCCATCGGGTTTCTGGAGAAGGTGTCCCTGGAGAGCGACAGCACACCCCACGCCCTGTATCTTCACGGGTTGGCGCTGGCCGAAAAGGGCAACCATCGGGCGTCCATGCAAAGCTGGCATCGCAGTAAGAAATTCCCCTTGGCGTTCCCCGGAGTGACCGAAGCCTGGATCGCTATGGGGCGGGGTTTCGATCTTTCCGGCTATCTGGGGCAGGCCGGTGAGGCCTACCTGGCAGCCAATGCAGCCTTTGAGAGTGAGCGGGTGACACTACGCAAGCTGGCAGAACGAATCGAACGGGAAGGGGCCTACAAAGCCCTGGTCGAGGACGCCCGCGCTTCGGATCTGGAGTGGTTCCTTGCGGACAGTCGGACCCTGACCCAGCCGCGGCTCGCGTACCTGATCGATTTCCTCACCAGCGCCAAAGCTCAGCGTGCCGTGAGCCGTGTTTCTGAGCTGAAAGAGCTGGGTTTAGCTCTGACCCATCGTCGGACCGAGCTCGCCATCTTCCGGGAAAATCTGCAGTCTCAGGTGAACGCTCTAAGAGCCCGGACCGACAGCCGCACTCACGCCACCACCAACGAGTTGCGTAAGACGCAGGATACCCTGGAGGGGGCGCTGGCGAATCTGGTGGGTCAATCCCTGACGTCAACGCAACAACGGCAACTCGCCGAGCTCAAAGACACGCTGGCCGCCTCGGCTCGGAGTCTCTCGAGCTTGGACCAGCGGTTGGCTTCCAGGCCGGCGTCGCTGCGCTCCCAACTGACGCTGACACGGACCTTACACGGTGACACCCAACGACTGGCGGAACGGGTGATCGACCTGACCCGGCAGGCCGAACAGCGACTTGATTCCCTGGCGCTGGCCTACGTCCAAGAGCAAGACGCTGAGATGGTGGCGGCGTTGGACAAAACCGAACAACAAATTGCCCACCTGTACGAATACCTGGCTTTGCAGAATCTGGAGGGTGTGGCGCAATGAAACGTTTGGCCCTTGCCCTCATCGGCGCCTGGCTGATGGTGCCGTACGCCGCTGCTCAGGAGTCGTTCCGGGTCGAACTGGGCCGGGACGGCGAAACTATTGCCGACATGCGGCCGGTGTTTCTGAAATTTGAGACCCGCCCAATGCCGGCGATCTCTCCGACCGAAGTCGCCCGTCGTTACCAGCGCTTGTTCCAGTCCTCCAACGAACCCGAAGTGCGAATTGACGCCCTGAACCGGCTCACCAACATTCGCGATCGCACCGGCAAGGATCTGGGATTTACCGTAGAGCAGGAAGAACAGGTTTACAGCGAGGTGCTGGCCAGCTACGAGACCATTCTCGGCCGTGGCACCTTCAGTGGACGGCTGGATGAATTGCTGTATCAAATGGCCAAGGCCTACGCACTGACCGGACAACCGGAGAAATCAATCGACCGGCTGCGGCAGTTGGTAGGGCTCTATCCGAATTCACCGCTGGTGCCAGAGGCGCGTTTTCGTGTCGCCGAATCGGCGTTCGTTGCCGGTGACTACGCTGAAGCCGAATCCGGGTACCGAACCTTGCTGGATTCGAATGCGGCGGCAGCCCTTAAAACCAAAGCCCAGTACATGCTTGGATGGAGCCAGTTTAAACAGGGCCCGGTGGCCTGGGACCGTGCGGCGGCAACCTTCCGTCGGGTGCTGGACGGGTTTCTGCCCAGCCCCGAGAGCCTCCTGGCTGTGGAGACCGCCAACGTTGACACCATTGATGACACCCTCCGGGTTCTGGCCCTGATGGCGGCGCGGGAGAACGGGCCAGAACAGCTGCTGAGCTGGTTGGAGGGCGCGCCCCAGCGTCCCTGGGCTCACCTGTTGTTCGACCGACTGGCGGATTTTTATGCCCAGCTCGGAGATTACGACGCCAGTGCTGCCGCCAACCGCACCTTTGTTCGACATTACCCGGAGCATCCGGAAACACCTGCGTTCATGGTCCAGCTCACCCAGGTCTGGGCGCGCGCCGGCGAAGCCGGGCAAGTGCGTGAGGCGCAGGCAGCGTTTGTCGCCATGTTCTCCGAAGATGCCCGCTTTCAGACCCTCAAGGACCAGTACAGGGCTCACTGGAAGACGTTCAGCCGCAACCTGGCCGATTTCCATTATCGCCGGGGCAGTGACTCCGCCGCCCAGCAAGCACTGGCGACGGCACGGTCAGAGTTCGCGGTGGCCGCAGACTATTACGAGGCCCTGGCCGACCGAGTCAGTTCCCCGGAACCCTTGTTCCGGCTGGCAGGGGATGCACGACTGCAAGCCGGCGAGTTCGCCCTGGCGCTGGACAATTTCCGTGCCGCCGCGTACGCCAACAGTGACTACCCCGAGGCCGCCGATGCCGGTTGGGCCGCGCTGGTACTGCTTCGAGAGGGCGTTGCGGGTGACAAAACTGCGCCGGAGTTCCAGCCAGGCCTGGCGAGTTTGTCCGAGGAAGCCGACAGATTCCGTCTAAGTTTCCCGGGCGATGCCCGCAGAACCGGGCTGACGGCGGACCTGGCCACCCAGTGGCTAGAAACCGGCGACACCGATCAAGCCCTGAAATTCGCCGGCGACACCATTGCCAACCCCCGGGCAACCCCGAAACAGCGATACGCGTCTTGGCTGGTGGTCGCCAAAGTGCGTCAACAAAACCGGGAATACGCCCTGGCCGAGCGGGCCTGGAAACAGGTATTGGCGGAGCTTCCGGATGTCGACATCAACACCGGCACCAATCCGACCCGGCTAGCTCAACAGCAGCTCGCCACGGTGGTGTATCGGCAAGGCGAGACAGCAGAGGCGCGCGGCGACGTCGAGGCGGCGGTGAGACATTTCCAGCGGGTCGCAGAGGTCCTGCCGGGGTCCGAAATTGCCATCAAGGGCCAATACGATGCCGCCAACACGCTGCTGAAAGCCGAGCGGTGGCAGCCGGCCATCGACGAGTTGTTGGCGTTCCGCAATCAGCACGGCGGTCACGCCCTCGCTACGGCAATCGGCGACAAGCTTGTGCACGCTTACGTGGCTTCGGAACAGCCATTACGGGCCGCCGACGAACTGCTTCGGGGGGCTGAGCAACTGGCCGACCCCTGGCCGCTTAAGCTGCAGGCGGCCGAGTTGTATCACGGTGCCGATAGGGTGTCCGAGCGGAATCAACTGTATCTGGCTTACCTGAAGACCGCTCAGACTGGCGGGTCGTCCGAACAGCATGTTCGGCAGCAGACCTTCCGGCATCGTCTGGCCAAATCCGAGCAGAACGGCGATCGCTGGCGCGAGGCCCTGGTGACCCATGAGCTGGCCAGCCAATGGCATTCGGAGCAAACCCTTGCGTGGGCGGCGCGCAGTGCTCTGGTCCTCGGCGCCAAGGATGCGGCAGGCTTTGCCGCAATCAGCCTGGGGCAGCCGCTGGCGGATTCGCTCGAACGGAAGCAGCAGGCGCTGGAGCAGGCCCGGGAGCGCTTCCTGCAAGCCGAGCAGCTTGGTGGCGAGAGGGTGAAGTCCGAGGCCCTGTTCCGTCGGGCAGAGCTCTACCGGGTGTTGGCCCAGGACCTGATGAACTCCTCCGTTCCTTCGGAGCTGAATGAACTGGAAGCCATGCAGTATCAAATGCTGCTGGAAGAGGAAGCGTTCCCGTTCGAAGAAAAGGCGATCGGCCTGCACTCGGACAACCATCAAAGGCTCACCGAGAAGGGATACGACCCCTGGATTGGTAAGAGTCTTGAGGTACTGGCCGAACTCAACCCCGGCAGGTACCACCGCAACGTTCGTTGGATGAGCTGGCAAGGGGAGATTGGCGATGATGCCTGACTACAGCAAGGCCCGTAGTTTCCTGATGTGCGCGGTGTTGGTTCTGATGGTGGGTTGTGCCGGCCCGGCGGTAAAAGCGCCGCCTGCGGTGGATCCACAACAGGTGCGCGCGCTGGCAGAGCAGGGCAGGCATGCCCACGAGCAGGGGCAGCGGCAAGCTGCCAAAACGGCCTGGCGGCAAGCCGTCGCGCTGGACCCGGGGGCTTCGGTGGTCGTCAACAATCTGGCGCTGTTGCTGGTTGAGGATCGGGACTTTGCCGAGGCGGTGTCGTTGCTGGAGCTCGGTCTGGCGCATTCGCCCGACACGTCGGAGCTGCACTACAACCTGGCGGTGATCTCGGAACTGTATCTGCTGGATCTGGAGAAGGCGTTGGCCCACTACCAGCGTTACCGGGCTTTGTCTGAAACCGACGATGCCACTGTTTCTGGCTGGATCGCCGACCTTGAGCGGAGGCTGGATTGATGGCGCTTATGCGTTCCCGTTGCCCTTTCTGGATGCTGACTATCGTCGCCGGCGCTCTATCTGCCGGTTCGCTGCCAGCGTGGGGCTCCCAACCCTCCGAGGTGAGTAATCAAGGCCAGGCGGGCACCACCCTGAAGGTTGAGGGTTTGTCGGCCAGCATCGGTGAAGACAGCCCGCGCGTCCTCTTCATATTGCCGTGGCAGGCGCCGACCCTGCCTCGCCGACCGAGGGAGGCGTTGCCAGCAAAATTTCCCGACTTGATTGAAAAGGTGGACCCGGTTGCCGGTGAGCGCCATCGACAGTTTCGCGACAGTCTCAACCCCCAGATGCTGAGCCCGAATGCGGGCATAACAACATCGACACAATAACAACGGAGTGCATGAATGATGGATACGCTGGTTCGATTCTTTCAGGAAGGGGGTGCCTTCATGTACCCCATCGCCCTGGTACTGGCCATTGGCCTGGCCATCACGTTGGAGCGTTTTGTCTATCTGGCATCGGTGCGGCGTAAAAACCGGGTGGCGTTCGAGCGCGGTATTCTGCCTCTGCTGCAGAAGCGGGACTATCAGCGAGCCATGAAGGCGGCCAACAATTCCGATAGTGCCATAGCCACCATCATGGGGGCCGGTATTGGACGGTTGCTGAACCGGAGCCGGCGCGAGGACATTGAATACGCCATGGAAGAAGGGCTGATGGAAGTGCTGCCGCGCTTGGAGAAACGAACCCAGTACCTTGCCACCCTGGCCAACATCGCCACCCTGCTGGGTCTGTTGGGAACCATCATTGGCCTGATCGCCGCGTTTACAGCGGTAGCCGCCGCTGACCCCGCCCAAAAAGCGACCCTGTTGTCCGAGAGCATCTCCGTTGCCATGAACACCACCGCGTTTGGCCTGATGTCCGCCATCCCTCTATTGATGTTCCATGCCTTGCTCCAGACCCGGACCAACGAAATCGTCGACAGTTTTGAAATGGCAGGGGTCAAGCTCCTGAACATCGTGTCCGATCAGCACAATCAGCAGGCCGCGGCCTGAAGTCCGTTGCCTGTGAGTTTGATGCCAAATCGAGAGTAAGCCTATGCGACGTCGACATCGAAAATTGACGAGCTCCCCGGATCTGGACATTACCCCGTTCATGAACCTGATGATCGTGCTGGTGCCGGTGCTGCTGCTGGGAATGGTCTTCAGCCAGGTCCGCACCATTGAGCTCAACTTTCCCGGTTTGGATGGCGACCCGGAAACGGCCGTCGACCCGGAACAGCTCAGGCTGGTGGTCACCCTGATTCCCGGCGGCATCGAGGTTGCCGACAGCCGACAAGGGCTGCTGCTGTCCTTGCCGAGCCAGCAGGGTGAGCAGGATTTTGATGGCCTGCGCCAGGTGCTCCGGCAGATTAAGCTGCGGGTGCCCGACAAAACTGACGTTATCCTCGAGGTGGGTCCGGATGTTGATTACCAGACCCTGGTGCACGCCATGGACACAGTACGCTCTTACCCGGCGGTGGTGGCCGCCAGTGTCGTGGAGGCCGAGCTCTTTCCCGATGTCGCGTTGATGGACGCTCCGGCGGATCGACGGCTGGCCGGTGCGGCGGACAACCAGGGAGGGGGCGCATGAAAACCTCACGCAGGGCCAGCCGCATCCGGCGCCATTACGGCCGCATGCACAAGGCTGGCGGCCTCAACCTGGTGTCTCTGATGGACATTTTCACCATTCTGGTGTTTTTCCTGATGGTTACCTCCTCGGACGTCAAAGTCATGCAGAACACGGCGGACGTCCCTTTGCCGACCTCAACAGCAAAGCAGGAAGCGGCTGAAACCCTCACGGTGCAGGTGACGGCGGGCTCGATTCTGGTTCAGGGCCGGGAAGTGGCTCGGCTGACTGGGATGGAAACCGGTGACCGCCAGATCACTGGTCTCGCCGAGGAACTCGCCTACCGTCGCGAGCGGCAGGCCGAGTTACCGGAGGCGGGTCTGGAGGTCACGATTCTGGCGGGGCGGGACACCAACTACCGTTTGCTGCGCAAGATAATGCAGACCTGCGTTGATCAGCAGTACCGACAGGTACGGTTGGCAGTGGAGGCGGAGGTGCGCAATGGCTGAGTTTTCCTACGGCACGGGCGGCCGCAGCGAATTGCCCTGGAGCGCCTCAGCTCGAGAGGATCGTCAGTTTGGCCTGATCGCGGTCGTCATCACCTCGCTGTTCCTGGCCCTCGGGCTGATCCTGCCCACCATTGAAGTGCCCGAAATCGAGCGGGCCGAGGCAGAAAAAGTGCCACCCCAGCTGGCGCGTCTGGTGGAGCGTCCCAAACCGGTGACGCCGCCCGAGGTCAGCATCCCCGAACCCGAACCGCGGCCAGAGCCGCCGCCCGAGCAGAAGCCGGCGCCTGAGCCAGAGCCCAGCCCGCCCGTGGCGCAAACGTCGCCGACTCCGAAACCCGAGGTGAAGCCGAGCCCCAAGCCGGTACAGACTGCGGAGCAAGCACGGGAAAAAGCCTCAAAATCAGGATTGCTCGCCATGAAGGACCGGCTTGCAGCTTTGCGGGCGCCGGCGCAGGCCGCGCCCGAGGTGCTCAGGGCTAACACAGCCGCAACAGCCAGCGCCGCCCCGGAGCGGGTCAGCGCGTCACAGGTTACCCAGGGCAGCGGGGGTGTCGTGGATGCCGAGGCGCCCGAGACGTCGGTGGCGGTTCAGGGGCACCAGGTGAAGTCGGTTGAACCGGCGCAGGAAACCCTGGCCAAGGCCGAGGCTCCCACACCTGCGGCACCTTCAGTGGGCGAACGCGCTATGAGCAATATTCGAAAAGTCTTCGACGCCCAGAAGACCGCCCTGTACTCGCTCTATCGTCGGGAGCTGCGCCAGGATCCAACCCTGGAAGGCAAGTTGTTACTTGAGCTGGTGATCGAACCGGACGGCTCGGTCTCGGCGTGTCAGGTGGTTAGTTCCGAGTTGGACAATCCGCCGCTTGAGCAGCGGATTGCCATGAGGGTGCGTCTGTTCGATTTTGGCGCCGACAATGTCGAGGCTCGGAAGGTGCGATTCCCGATTGATTTTCTGCCAGGGTAGGTCGGAAGCGGTCGGGATCGGAGCTGGAGTAGGAGGGTGCGTCAGCTTTCGATGGTGATTTTCGGGAGCCGGGGTTTGTTGAGCGAAACTTTTTCGGTGGGGGCGATCACTTTGGCCTCACCGGACACCACCTGCTGATCGTTCTGGTTACGCACGTCGCACTTGAATACCACCCGATTCCGCTTTTCCTTGCGAAGCACGCTAAGGGTTACCCTAAGGGTGTCGTCGAGCTTGACCGGTCGCTTGAATGCCAGGCTCTGCTCCAGGTAAACCGTACCCGGGCCGGGCATGACGGTGGCGAGGGCCGCGGAAATCAGTGAGCCACTCCACATGCCATGGGCTATTCGCTCCTTGAACATGGACGAGGCGGCGAACTCGGAGTCCAGATGCACGGGGTTCACATCTCCGGACACGGCGGCGAAAAGCACCAATTCCTCCTCCGACAGGGTCCGCGTAAAGGTGGCGCTGTCGCCCTCATTCAGCTCGTCGTAAGTGATATTTTCCAGCGTATCCAGAATATCGCTCATGGTGTGCCCCGTACGAATTCGATTAAGGTACAAGTGTTTACGCGTGTTCTCTGAAAACTACCTCATCGATCACAAAACTGCTATTCTCTCTCAACTTTTTGAGGCTGATACTTTTGTAGGGTTGATTTTAGTCAGCGTTGCCGAAGTGAATCATTACAATCAAAAGCGCCAAACAGGAGATGGTGATGGATTTTGAGCAGTTCTATCAGGATAAATACCCCGCCGGTGTACCGCGCGAGGTCGACCTGAACAAGTACAGCAGCATGGTTGAAGTGTTCGAGCAGGCCGTGAAGAAGCACGCGGACCGTCCTGCCTTCAGTGCTGTTGGCGCGACTCTCACCTACCGTGACCTGGACACCCAGAGCCGCAACTTTGCGGCCTGGCTACAGAACAAAACCGACTTGAAACCGGGTGACCGCATCGCGGTGCAGATGCCCAACGTCTCCCAGTACCCGGTGGTCGTGTTTGGCGCCATGCGGGCCGGCCTGATCGTTGTCAACACCAACCCGCTGTACACCACGCGGGAAATGGAGCATCAGTTCAATGATTCCGGCGCCAAGGCGCTGGTAGTTCTGGCCAACATGGCAGAAAACGCAGAGAAGGTGCTGCCGCACACGGGCATCGAGCATGTGATCGTAACCGAAATTGCAGACATGCATTCGCCGATCAAGCGCACCCTGATGAACGCCGTTATCAAGCACGTGAAGAAAATGGTGCCGCCGTTCAACATTCCAGGGGCCCACAAGCTGCCTGCGGTACTGAGCGCCGGCGCCCGCGAGAAATTCTCCCCTGTAGAGTGCAAGAAAGACGACATCGCGGTGCTGCAGTACACCGGCGGCACCACCGGCGTTGCCAAGGGCGCGATGCTGACCCACGGTAACCTGGTCGCCAACCTGATGCAGACCCGTCCGATGATGGGCGACATCGTGGTCGACGGTCAGGAGGTGGTTATCGCGCCGCTGCCGCTGTACCACATTTACTCGTTCACGCTGAACTGCGGCATCATGCTGGAAGCCGGTGCCCACAACGTCTTGATTCCGAACCCGCGCGACATTCCGGGCTTCGTGAAAGAGCTGAAGAACCACAAGTTCACCGCGTTCCTGGGGCTCAACACCCTGTTCGTGGCCCTGTGCAACAACGAAGAGTTCAAGGCCCTCGACTTCAGCAGTCTCAAGCTGACGTCCTCCGGTGGTATGGCCCTGACCAGTGACACCGCCAAGATGTGGGAGCGGGTTACCGGCTGTGAAATCTCCGAGGGTTATGGCATGACCGAAACCTCCCCGGTGGTTACCTTCAACCCGCACGTGGCGATTCAGCTTGGCACGATTGGCCTGCCGATCCCGTCTACTGTGATTAAGACCATCGACGAAGAAGGTAATGAGACGCCGGTCGGTGAGCCGGGCGAGCTGTGCGTCAAGGGCCCGCAGGTCATGCGCGGCTACTGGCAGCGTCCGGAAGACACCCAGAAGTCCTTCACCGAGGACGGCTACCTGAAGACCGGCGACGTCGCCCTGATCCAGGAAGACGGCTACATCCGCATCGTCGATCGGAAGAAAGACATGATCATCGTGTCTGGCTTCAACGTGTTCCCGAACGAGATCGAAGATGTGGTCAGCAGCCACCCGAAGGTGGTCGAGTGCGCCGCGGTTGGCATTCCCGACGCCAAGAGTGGCGAAGCGGTGAAGGTTTATCTGGTGGCCACAGCTGAAGGCGTCAGCGAGAACGAGCTGAAAGAGTTCTGTCGCGAACGTCTGACCGCGTACAAGGTGCCCAAGCACTTTGAGTTCCGTGAGGAGCTGCCGAAAACCAACGTCGGCAAGATCCTGCGGCGCGAACTTCGGGACGAAGCCAACGCCAGCTAAGGGAGAGGGGAGTAGGGTGCCAAGAGTGCCCGATTCCTCGCTCCATTGCCCTCTCAGCTTGGGAGGGCCGTATACTGAAACCCCGCCAACGCGGGGTTTTTCATTTTTAAGGCAACCCCATTCCCGTTAGACTGTCGCCAATTCAGCCATTGACCCACGTCGAGATCAAACCTCACAGCAATGACAAACTCCACCTCCGACCGACCCAGCGCAGAGCAGACTCAACCCGACGGCAAGGCCGCCGTGAAAGCGATGATGGCCCAGCTGGAACTGTGCAATCAGCTAGAAGCCGCGCGGATCGTCAAAGCGGTCGCTCGTACCAAGGGCAATCCGGGGCAAAAGGATCTGGAGAAAATGGCCCGCTGGCTGGACCACGGATTGGAGAAAGTGCAGCTGCGTCAGGCCTCCCACAAACCGGCCAGCTTCCCGGACGGGCTGCCGGTGTCCGAGCGGGTGGAGGATATCCAAGCCGCCATTGAAAACCATCAGGTGGTGATCATTGCGGGCGAGACCGGCTCGGGCAAAACCACTCAGATTCCAAAGATCTGCATGAACGCGGGGCGCGGCATTCGCGGTGTCATCGGTCACACCCAGCCGCGCCGAATCGCGGCCCGCAGCGTTGCCACCCGCATTGCCGAGGAACTGGGTGAACAGACCGGGCAGCAGGTCGGTTACCAGGTGCGATTTACCGACACCACCTCGGAGCAGTCCCGGGTCAAGGTGATGACCGATGGCATCCTGCTGGCGGAAATCCAGCACGATCGGTTTCTCGATCGCTACGATACCCTGATCATCGACGAGGCCCACGAACGCAGTCTCAACATCGATTTCATTCTCGGGTACCTGCGCCAACTGCTGCCGAAACGGCCGGACCTGAAAGTGATCATCACTTCCGCCACCATCGAGGTTGAGCGCTTCAGCGAGTTTTTCGATCAGGCGCCGGTCATAGAGGTGAGCGGCCGTACCTACCCGGTGGATGTACGCTACCGGCCACTGACCGGGGATGACGACGACCGGGACCAGGGCTGGAGTGACGGCGTCATCGCCGCGCTGGAGGAGATTGAGCAGCATGAGCGGTCGGAAAAGCAGCCGCCGGGTGACGTGCTGGTGTTCCTGCCCGGCGAGCGGGAAATTCGCAACCTGAGCAAGGTGCTGCGGCATGTGGATCTGAAACACACAGAAGTTTTGCCGCTGTACTCGCGCCTGAGCAATCAGGAACAGAATCGGGTGTTCCAGTCGCATCGTGGGCGCCGGATCGTGCTGTCTACGAACGTGGCGGAAACCTCTCTAACCGTGCCAGGTATCAGATACGTTATCGACACCGGCGTTGCCCGGATCAGCCGCTACAGCGTTCGCTCCAAGATCCAGCGCCTGCCCATCGAGCCAATTTCCCAGGCCAGCGCCAACCAGCGGGCCGGGCGGTGCGGTCGGGTGGCACCGGGTATCTGTTTCCGGCTGTACGACGAAACCGATTTCATCAATCGGCCGGAGTACACCGACCCGGAGATCCTGCGCACCAACCTGGCCTCCGTCATCCTGCAGATGGCCACTTCGGGCCTGGGTGAGATTCGGAACTTTCCGTTCCTGGAGGCACCCGATCGCCGTCAGGTCAACGACGGTTACAAGCTGTTGGAGGAGCTGAGTGCCGTTGATGAGAAACGGCGGGTCACAAAACTTGGGCGCACCATGGCCCGTTTGCCCCTGGATCCACGCCTGGCGCGCATGCTGGTCACCGCGGCGGACAAGGGCAGTCTGGCGGAAACCTTGATTATCATCGCCGGCTTGAGTGTGCAGGATCCGCGGGAACGGCCCCAGGACAAGCAACAGGCGGCCGACCAGGCGCACGCGCCGTTCAATGACAAGGAATCGGATTTTGCCACGCTGCTGAATATCTGGAACTTCTACGAGGAGCAGCGCCAGGAACTGTCCCAGAATCAGCTCAAGAAGCTGTGCCAGAAAAGCTTCCTGAGCTGGATGCGGATGCGGGAGTGGCGCGATATTCACCGGCAGCTGACGCTGATCTGTCGGGACCAGAAGCTGGCGTTCAACAAGGAGGCCGCCAGTTACGAGGCCCTGCACCAGGCCATACTGGCAGGTCTGCTGGGTCAGGTGGCGGTCAAGGTTGAAAAAAAGGAGTACCTTGCCACCCGGAACCGGAAGGTTATGATCTTCCCGGGCTCCAAGGTTGCCAAGACCGGTCCGAAATGGATTGTCGCCACCGAGATTGTCGAAACCAGCCGGGTCTTTGCCCGCATGGTGGCGGCGATTCAGCCGGAGTGGATCGAGCCCTTGGCCGGCCACGTGGTCAAGCACAATTACTTCGAGCCGCACTGGGAGCAGAAGCGTGCCCAGGTCATGGGGTACGAGAAGGTCACGCTGTACGGTCTGGATGTGGTGCCCAAGCGTCGGATTGCCTACGCCAAGGTGGATCCGGCCGAATGTCGCAACCTGTTCATTCGCCGCGCTCTGGTGGAGGGGGATTACCGATCCCGGGCGCCGTTCATCGCCCGCAACCGGGAAATGCTCGATACCGTTGAGAACCTGGAACGCAAGACCCGGCGCCGGGACCTGCTGGTCGATGACGAGGCACTGGTAGCCTTCTATGACGAGCGATTGCCGGCGGACATCGTCAGTGGCCGGCATTTCGAGACCTGGTGGAAGAGCCTGTCGGCGGACGAGCTGAAGAATATGGAGCTGACTGAGGCGGACATTTTGCAGCGCCCGGTGGACGCCCAGGCTGGTGAGCTGTACCCGGATTTCCTGGAGTGGGAAGGGGTGCGCTATCCCCTCAGTTACGAATTCGAGCCCACCAGTGAGCGGGATGGCGTCACCCTGCAGGTGCCGCTCATGGCCCTGAAGCAGATCCCAGCCCGGCGCCTTGAGTGGTTGGTGCCCGGCCTGCTGCGGGAGAAATGCGTAGCCCTGGTCAAAGGCTTGCCCAAATCCCTGCGCCGAAATTTTGTCCCGGTGCCGGACTTTGTCGACGCCGCGCTGGCGAATCTGCAACCCTCCAACGAGCCCTTGGCGCTGCAGTTGGGTGAACAACTGCGGCGCATGACCGGGGTACGCATCGACCCCGAGGCCTGGCCGGAACAGGAGCTGCCCCGCCACCTGCGAATGAACCTGCGGGTGCTGGGCGATGGCGGCAATGTAATGGCGGAGGGCCGCGAAACCCAGCAACTGCAGGACCAACTCGAGGGTAAAGCAGAGGCGGCTTTGGCGACGGCCACCAGCGACACCCGGTCCAGTGAGCCGGCGGGCGAATACCCTGACTGGCAATTCGGGGCCTTGCCGGAGCAGGTCC
>JBPEXK010000357.1:0-10099 GCA_052031745.1 Marinobacter sp.
CTGGTTCGGTCGGTGGACGTTGAAACCATGAGGCACGACGACGAGGGTGGCTTCACCAAACCAGCCATTGCTGGAAGCCCGGTCGATCAGGCCAACGATAATGACACCGTGCAACTGGGCACGGATTGGGTTCTGGAATCCCAGGCTAAGCCGGCGCTGGTCAAATAAAGGAATTCTCCGTTACGGCCTCATAGAGGCCGTGCTTGGGCGCCACGTAATGGTGCTGTCGCCAGAACTCGGCCCCGAGCAATCCCTCCCGATAACACACCAGCAACATCCCATTTCGCGTCAGAGTCGCAATGGCTTCGCGCGCCTGCGAGTGCCGGATGCCGGTTTTCAGGCTGGCGATGTGGGCAACGATATCGGCAAGCGAATCCGAGTGCCGCACCGGGTACTCACTCAGGGCGCAGGCGGCACCGAAGAGCCAGGCAGTCGCGAATTCCCGCACAGCCAATGGAGCGTCCCCTAGGTCCAGCCCGCGGCTTCGACAATCCCGATCCTGAAGTCCTGCAAGTATGTGCAGTTGGGTCACCAGCTCGGTGCGATCCGGCACTGGGTTCGAGGTGGTCTTCGCCGTCGTTTCCCGGGGCGCGAACACCCGCAGCTCTACCTGGCCCGCATCCGCGCCGGGCAGGGGCGCGGAGCGCACCAGAGTCAGCATGCGGAACGCCATCAGCAGTACCAGGGCGAGCAGGGCAAGCTGGGTGAGGAACACCAGTCCGTCGATCATAAAGGTCAGGTCCAAATTGTTTTCGTTCCGGCGATTGTAACGGAATGTAACTTCGCGTAATGGCCAACGAATTCTCAGAACGCTCGAAAAGCCATAGATAACGTTGGAATTGTGATTAAAGT
Source organism: Marinobacter sp. (assembly GCA_052031745.1). Taxonomy (GTDB): domain Bacteria; phylum Pseudomonadota; class Gammaproteobacteria; order Pseudomonadales; family Oleiphilaceae; genus Marinobacter. Next base: position 853 of record JBPEXK010000357.1, read on the forward strand.
CCCACAGGGCGCGGGTTTGAGGCCGGTTTGTCAGCTATTTTTACATCCGAACGGGCCTAACGCGGTATGTAACGCAAACTGAACAGGTATGCGTCGATAAACTTTACACCTACGTTTCTCAAGTCTGAAAAAGAGTAGAAATTTCAGGCTCCTAGGCTAATGGCACGCTTTTGGCAGTGTTTCACTGGTAGCCAAACCATTCGCGAGGGTGGGACGGAAAGCTGCGGGTCTCAGGGCAAGAGTGTCTGAGACAGCCGGGCTGCGACGAACGGACTCTACGCAGTGACGGAGAATGTATGAACTTACTTAAAACGGCCCTTGGTTTCGCATTCGCAGCTTCAGCAAGTGCCGCTCTTGCCACACCGCAGTATCACGGCAGCACAACCTCCGACGGTGACCTGTCGTTGAGCCATGGCGCTGGCTATTACATCTGGAACGATCTGCATGATTCCCGTAGCTGGCACGTGCGCTGGACTGGCGAAGGCGCGAGTGCTGCCGGCGGCACCGTGGATTGGTTTGGCGACCTGGAGTTCGAAAACCAGAAACTCGGCACCCATCAGACCTTCGGTTTTGAATCCTCTGGCCCTCACCAGGATTCCCTCACCAAGTTCAGCTTCGGGACATCCGACTTCATCACTTGGACCGCGGCGACCAACGACACCGGTGGGGTAGACGGCTTCGACTTTACCCTGGCCGGCAATGTTGAGCTGCTCCAGTTCTCGCTGGGTTCCAGCCTGTTTGCCAGCATGCACCCGGCACTGCGTGACCCGGGCGTCGAGTCCTACGGCATTTACGTTGGTGACAAGTACACCAGTTCCAACGTGCTGGTCCTTGAAGGTACCGACGGCATCTACCAGCAATTCGAAATCTCAGTTCCGGAACCGTCCACCGTCGCTCTCCTGGGGCTGGGGTTGGCAGGTTTTGGGGTACTGCGGAGACGGCGAGTTTCCTGAAAGAAGAACCATTGACTCAGAGTTAAGCCGGGCCTTGCCCGGCTTTTTTATTGCCCGATTAGCAGGTGGGCATGGTCTGAAGTGCCAGTTTCCGGCGGATGAAGCGGCCCAGAGCGTCCACACCAATGTTCAGCAGCGCGGTGATGATAATCAGCACCATGGCCCGATCAAACTGGATGTTCTGGATGGCGCTGTCGACGTAGAAGCCGAGGGTGTAGATGCCCAAAATGCCGAGAATGGCCGTTTCCCGCATTATGATTTCCCACCGATAGAACAGGAATGCCAGGAACGCCCGATACACCCGTGGCACCAGCTCGTAGGTGTAGCGGTTGAAACCAACCACCGCGTCGGGTCGCAATTGGATAGCGCTGGATTGCCGACCGATCAGGTGGCCAATGATGCCGCCATTGTGCAGAGCCAGGGCAATCACTGCCGGTAGCATCGACGGCCCCCATAGCTGCAGCAGAATGTACGCCAGGATGTATTCCGGGGTAGATCGGGCAATCACCAGAAACACGTGCCCGCCGGTGCGGCGCACGGGCCCACCGAAATGATTCGAGATCAGCGGAAACGCAAGCAGCGCCAGGATGCCCGTGGCCACCAGGGCAATCTGGGTGAGGATTACGGTGTTCCAAATTCCGGGCAGGGCCTCTGTGGCCATGACATCCCCAAGCCACGGCATAAGGCCGCCCAGACCCTCACCGTTGCGCAGGGGCGCGGGCAGGATGTCCTGGGTGAAGAAGCGCTCAACATTGCCCCAGACGATCGGCAGGCCCTCACCGAGAAAGAAGGGCGCTCCGAGGATATAGACCGGGAGCAGCTTGGGTTTAACCCACAAGGGTATGGTGGCGATCAGTACGTAAAACAGGATCAGCATGGCTCCGGCTTCGGAGTAGTGGCCCTGGGAAAACGCGGATTCCAGGAAGAAGCCAAGGGTCGGCAGGCCGACGAAGCCGAGGATGGCGCTCGAGCGCAAGCCACACTCCAGGCGGTAGGCGGTGTAGGTTCGCAACTGAACCCAGCAGTCTGGAATGCGGGTGTACAGGAAGGCAGATACCACGCCGGTGCCCGGGGGCAGCAGGCGGGCGGGGGTTGGGTCTGCCTCTTCAAAAATCTCCGAATACACTTTGGCAAAGATGCCGGCGTAGGGAATCGCTATGGCCAGCACGCCGGTGAGCGGGTGGAAGCCGAAAAACTGCAGAAAAATCAGCGCCCAGAACAACTCGTGGATGGCGCGGATAAAGGCGCAGAAGGTGCGCACCACCGGGTTCCGATAGACCAGTGAGAGCACAAAGCCGACCATACTACCGAGGGCCACACCCACGAACGCAAACGCCACGGTCCTTAACAGCGCCAGGGCTACGCCCTCCGAGCTGAAGAAGTCCGGCGTAACCACCCCCATGAAGAAGCGGCCGAGGTCTTTCCAGGGGTTGGCGGCGGTGATGGCGATGTCAGCGAACACCAGCCCGACCAGGGCAATGGCGACAAATAAAAAGCTGACTCGAACCGTGGGCGAAGAGAACATGGGAACCGTCAGTACAGTGGGGTAATGTCGGCGGAGGTCAGCCGATCGCTGTATTCATCCAGGGCAATCTGACCGTCCTGAATGCCCACGATGCGCGTGCAGTACTGCAACGCCAGATCCACGTCGTGCAGGGCGACTACGCTGGTGGCGAAGCGTTTGCTGATCAGTTCCATCACCAGGTGTGACATGGGCCCGTCCAGAGCCGACACTGGCTCATCCGCCAGGAGCAGGTTCGCTCTCCGGAACACCGCCCGAGCGATCGCAACCCTCTGCCGCTGGCCACCGGACAGAGACGCCGTCGGTACCCAGATCTTCTCGGGCATCGACAGGTCTTTCAACAGCCCGCGCACGGCGGCGGCATCCTTTGAGAAGGGGCGAATCAGGGTGAGGGTGTTGTACCAGGTTGGGTGGGCGTCCAGTTGCCCCATGAACACGTTATGGAAGACCGGCAGGGCGTTCACCAACCCCAGGTCTTGGGGAACGAGGGAAGAGGAACGGCCAACCTGCTGATGGATCAGGCTGATCAGCGTCGACTTACCAGCGCCGCTCTTACCGACCAGCGCAACTCGTTCTCCCTCCTTTACTTTGAGGGAGAGCGGGCCGATTACCCGCTCCCCTCCAAACGAGGCCGTTAGGCCCGACAGATCAAATCCTGACATTAATCGATGATTCCGATCTGCTTTCCTACCACTTCGATCGGCTTATAGGCGTCGTTGGAAACCGGAATGAAGCCGGAACGCGGGAAGCTGTTCAGCAGTTCCTCATCTTTCATGTCCAACAGCGCCTGCTGAACACGATCGGTAAAGCCTTCACCGAAGGTCTCGTCGGCGTCGCCACGGATGCTCCACTGGTAGTTGGGGTAGCTAGGGGTGGTCCAGATTACCTTGACCGCATCTGTGTCCACGCTGCCGTCTTTGGTTTCCTTGTCCCAGACTGCAAAGTTGATGGCGCCGACCTCATAGGTGCCGGCCTCGACCAGACGCAGGGTGCGAGTGTGGTTGCCACTGAAACCAACCCGTGAAAACACTTCGTCCGGAGCCTCGTTGAAGGCTTCGCGGATATAGTATTCAGGAATCAAGCGGCCTGAGGTGGAACCTTTGGAGCCGAAGGTGAAGGTTTTGCCCCGCAGTTCTTCAGGCAACTCCTCCGCTTCTTCCAAGCCGGTGCTCTTGTGGGCAATGATGTGAGAGTAAAAGGCCTGGTCTTCCACGCCCTGGGCGATGGCCTGGGAGCCGGGGACCAGAGAGCGCGCCTGAACGCCGGACAGACCACCGAACCAGGCCAGCTGAACCTGATTGTTGCGGAATGCAGACACGGCAGCTGCGTAGGATTTTACCGGGATATAGCGGACATCAACGTCCAGGTTTTCTGACAGGTAGTCGGCGATGCCACGGAAACGCTCAACAAGCTTGGTTTCATCTTCGTCGGGAATCGCGGTGAACACCAGAGTTTGGGCTGAAACAGCGGCCGAACAAGAGAACAGCAAAACACTTGCGGCGGCCAATTTCCGTATCATATTCAGAGCCATTTGAGGGTCCTTTCTTACCGGGGATGGTTCGTTCTTTTGAGTTGTAAGCTGCCGAAAATACTGGCTTCATCAGCATACCGTGATTTACGACGACTCGGAACAGCTATACGATTGCAGGCCAGAAAAAGTGCAGCCGGGCGAAAAAAATGATCGTCGCGAACCAACGACCAGGAATTCAGCCGCCATGCAGATCACTCTGATTACTCCCGCACCGCCCGGTTCCAAGGCCGGCAATCGAGCGACCGCTGAACGTTGGGAGCGGCTGCTGACCCGTGAGGGCCATGATGTCAGGGTAGTGACCGACTACCAGGATGAGCCCTGCGATTTGCTGATCGCCCTCCATGCCTGGCGCAGCCATGAGGCGGTGCGACGTTACCGCAACAGGTTTCCGAATAAACCGCTGATCGTGGTGCTCACCGGCACCGATATCTACGACCACCAACACCGCTTTCCAGACGACACCCTCTACAGCATGGAACAGGCGGATTGCCTGATTGGTCTGCATCGGCGGGTGGCTCAGGACATCCCGGCTGGCTTCGCCGACAAACTGGTCACCGTGCTGCAATCGGCGGAGCAGGTGGCGGGGCAAAGAGACGAGCCCGAGAAAGACGCGTTCCAGGTTTGCGTGATCGGCCATCTCAGACGGGAAAAGGATTCCCTGCGGGCCGCAAAGGCTGCACGCTTACTGCCGGAGACCTCCAGAATCACTGTGGTGAACGCCGGCAAGGCCCACACGCCCGACTGGCAGGCCGCGGCGCAGGCGGAGCAAGCCGATAATCCCCGTTTCCATTGGCTCGGCGAGCTGGACCGGGACGCGAGCCAGCGCCTGATGCTCAACTCTCAGGTGATGGTGATCAGCTCGGTGATGGAAGGCGGGGCCAACGTGGTGTCGGAAGCCTGCCGAATGGGGCTGCCGATTCTGGCATCGGACATTTCCGGCAATCTGGGGTTGCTGGGGGAGGAGTACCCCGGATATTTCCGCACCGGGGATGAACGGGACCTGGCCAGGCTGCTGCAGGAGATGGAAACATCCCCTGAGCTGCTGGCCACATTGCGAGAATGGGTTGGTGATTGCGCGCAGGCGTTTACGCCGGAGGCTGAGCAGGCCTCCTTGGCGGAGGCCGTTGACAGGGCCACCGCCAAGACTTGAGAGGCGGCCCAGTCGGGAACTCAGTCGGTCAGGGTAATCGGCTCGATGGGGCCGGTTTCGTCCTGGGGTAACACGCGTCCGATGATTGCGGTGTGCGGGTAACCCAATCGCTTCAGCTCCGCCACGCAGGCGTCCGCCTGGTCTGCAGGCACGCTGGCCAAAAGGCCACCGGCGGTTTGCGGGTCGAAGATCAACGGATACCGTGGGTGTTTGACCCAGCGTTCCTGATCCCGGATGCCGCGCCGCAGGCGGATATTGGCCGGCTGCAGGGAGCTGAGAATGCCCGCGGCCGCGGTTTCTTCCGCTCCCGGCAGGATGGGCAGGGCGCCCAAGTGCAACTCCGCATCCACACCCGAAGGCCGGGTCATTTCCACCAGGTGGCCGAGCAAACCAAAACCGGTCACGTCAGTGCAGGCCTTGGAGCCAAACCGGTGCAGGCACTCAGCGGCGGCTTTGTTGGACTGGGTCATGGACGCCAGCGCGCTATCAATCCAGCGCCCTTTGGCTTCCAGCTTGGCGTGCGCGGCAAACAGGGTGCCGGTACCGATCGGTTTGGTCAGAATCAGGGCGTCACCCGCTTTCAGGCCACCCTTGCTCATCACTTCCTTGGGATCGATCAGGCCATTGACCGCAAATCCCAGGGCCAATTCCTTGCCTTCGCCGGTATGACCACCCACCAGGGCGCAGCCAGCTTCGTTGAGCACCTCCACGGCACCAGACATCATCTGGAACACCACGTCTTCCACTTTCGATTCGATGCCGTAAGGCACAGTGGCGACCGCGGTGGCACTCTGGGCCTCGGCACCCATGGCGAACACGTCGCCGAGAGCATGGTTGGCGGCAACCCGACCAAACACGTAGGGGTCGTCGATAAACGCCCGGAAGAAATCCACCGTGTGGACGACGGCCTTGCCCGGCGGCACTTCCAGCACGGCGGCGTCGTCGGGCGCATGCAGACCGATGATAATGTCATCCCGCTCAATGGGCCGGAGCTCGCCCAGTGCCCGTGAGAGCACCGTGCTGCCCACCTTGGCGCCACAGCCGCCGCAACGCATGGCCACCGCGGAAATTGCCTGGGAGGCTTCCTCCGGGTTTTGCGCCGCCGCCGTGTCCGGCAGCTTCGAATCCTCTTGCATCGCCGGCAGATCGTTAAACTTCTTCATGAAGCGACGATCAATCCAGTCTTTCCAGCGCCAGACGGCGGCACCATCGATTTCGAAATTGCCTCGGGAAGCGATGGCGTACTTATCGCCTGTGCTGATCAGTGCCAGCCAGTTCTTCTGCGGGTGGAAGTCCTTGGCGGCCTTACCCAGGGCAACCCGCTTGAGGTTGTCGGCCAGCGGCGGTCCCTGGCGAACGGCAAACACCCCGGCCTTTTCCCGCGGGTGATTCAGGACATTGGCGATATCGCCGGCGGCGAAAATGCTGTCGTCGTTTTCCGCCTGCAGGGTGTCGCGCACTCGGATGAACAGGCCGTCGTCCAGGGCCAGGCCGGTATCTTTCAGCCATTCCGGACCACCGGCCCGGGTCACCCACAGCACCTCATCGGTCTGCAGGGATTCGCCCGCTTCGGTCATTAACAAGCCGTCCTGCACCTTGTGCACGGGCGACCCCAGGTGAACCTTCACGCCGCGCTCGGCCAGTGTTTTTTCAAACACCGCGCGAACCTTGTCGTTGTGGGTTGGCAGAATCTGGTCGGCGGCATCGAACAGATGGAAGTGCAGCTGATCCGGGTCCTTGCCTCGCTGCTTAAGCTCGCGGGACAGACGGAACTGCATGGCCAGCAGCAACTCGACGCCACCAGCCCCGGCGCCAACCACGCTGATAGTCAGCGGCCCTTCGTGGTTTTCGATTCGGGAGAGCAGGGCGAGCCAGCGGTTGTTGAAGCCGGTAATCGGCTTCACCGGCACTGCGTGCTCGGACGCGCCGTCCACTTCGTTGACCCGTGGCGACGAGCCGATGTTGATAGACAGCAGGTCGTAGGGAACGTCGGGGCGGTTTCGGCACAGCACCCGTTTGTTGTCCCTATCAATGCCGATGGCTTCATCCCGGTAAAAACGGGCGCCAGCAAACTCAGCCAGGCGACTGAGGTCGATGTGCACCTCATCGTAGCTGTAGTGGCCGGCCACATAACCAGGAAGCATGCCAGAGTAGGGGGTGTGGGTGTCGCGGCAGATCAGGGTCAGCCGGACGCCGGGTACCGGGTTCATCGCGAACCTCTTGAGTACACCGACGTGGCTGTGCCCGCCGCCAATCAGGACAATGTCCCGAAGAACAGGCTGGTCAGGCGTTCGCATCAGATAATTTTCTTAGCTTCGGTGCTGAACTGGTCGAATCCTTTGACGCTGGAGAAAGCCTTCAGTTTTTCCTGGTCGGCTGCGGAGGGGTTGGCGATCTGATCGATAGAGGTAATCCCGGCATCGTTCATCTTCTTGGCGGTGGCCGGGCCGATACCTTTTACCAGCGTGAGATCGTTCTTGTTCACCGGCTTGGCTGCCTTCGCGGGAGCCTTCTTGGCGGCCGGCTTCTTAGCAGCAGGCTTCTTCGCCGCCGGCTTCTTGGCTGCCGTTTTCTTGGCGGTGGTTTTCGCAGTGGTGTTGCTGGTTTTGGTTTTGGCCTTGGCGGTTGCCGCCGCTTTACTGGTGGCGGCTTTAGCGTCCGACTTTACCTGCTCAGCCTGCTTTTTGACGTCTTCCGCGGCGTCTTTCGAGGCAACCCCAAGGCGTTCCAGGATGTTGTTCTGCAAATCATGGAATTCGTTCAACCGGCGCTCGAACTCCTCGTGGAAACGTTTCATTTCCCGATCCCGAAGCTCGTCCACCTCTTTCAGAAGTTTCCGCACCGGCTCTTGTACCTGCTGCTGCAGGCTGTCGAACTGCTTGAGCGCATCGTTGACCAGGCCCTCGATCTGGGAGGACGTTTTCTCAAATTCCTTGTTTACCTTCTTGACGATCTTGTCAACGCTAGGTTTGGCCTTCTTTGCCATGAAATGTCTCCTTGGGGATGAGGGCACAACGAACAGGGGTCAGGCCATTTGCCGGAAACCGGAAATCGACCCTGGTGAACGTCTCGATTTCAGAGACTGTTTCTTCGAGAGCACTTCTCGAATGCGACGCAGTTTCTCCGCGAGGGGAGATTTGTTGTCCGAATCAAACTGAACAAAATCAATGGAGTAGTAGAAGTTGCTGCAGTGCTTCCTGCGCTCGGTGACCAAGCCGGCCAAGCCTTCGGCGCGGATCTTGTCAAAGGGCATATCCATCACCAGGTCGAGCACAATGGTGTCGCCTGGATTAAAGATCTTGTCGGTTTTCATCACGCACCCGTACGCGTCCAGTTCGTAGAGCGCGGCTTCCACGAGCTCTTTCCGAAACAGGCCCTGCCTGATTCGAAACTGTGCGATAAGGTCCGGTAGTGCTTCAGTCATTAACATAGTCTCGAACGATGTCCGTATCGGCTGTCATCTGCCATCCCTAAGGCAGCTTGATTGCTTAAACGATAGTCACTGAAACGCAGTTTGGCAACGCTATCAGTGCTCTACGCATTGGGGTTCAGGCAGTTTTTCAACTTTTCGACCGCCAGTCAGGCCCCGTTTATTTCTTTTTCAACTCGTACATATCGACCCGGCGATCCTTCAAGTTAGTGACGGACCCCTCGTTCCGTACCAGCTTGAGTTTCTCCAGATCCATGTCCGAAAACATGATCATCTCGGTGTTGGGCGTGGTCTCCGCCATGACTGCATCGTGGGGGAACGCGAAATCCGAGGGCGAGAATACGGACGATTGCGCGTACTGGACGTCGAGGTTCTCCACTTTCGGCAAGTTGCCAACACTGCCGGTGATCACCACGTAGCATTCGTTTTCGATTGCCCGCGCCTGGGCGCAGTGGCGCACACGCAGATAGCCGTTTTTGGTGTCGGTCCAGAACGGCACCATGATGATGTCCACGTCCTCGCTGGAGGCAATGCGGCCCAGCTCAGGGAACTCGATATCGTAACAGATCATGATCGCCACGCGACCGGCGTCTGTGTCGAACACCTCGAAATCGGTACCGCCCTCAATCACCCAGTCACGGCGCTCATGAGGCGTGATGTG
>JBPEXK010000035.1:0-1053 GCA_052031745.1 Marinobacter sp.
GCTGGCCGGCGAGAACGGCATTGGCCGACTGGACATCGTTGAGAACCGCTATGTGGGTATGAAGTCCCGCGGTTGCTACGAGACTCCGGGCGGCACCATCATGCTGCGCGCTCACCGTGCCATCGAGTCCATCACCCTGGACCGGGAAGTGGCGCACCTGAAAGACAGCATCATGCCGCGCTACGCCGAAGTGATCTACAACGGTTACTGGTGGTCGCCGGAGCGTGAAGCGCTGCAGGCGCTGATCGACCAGACCCAGACCTACGTGAACGGTACCGTTCGTCTGAAGCTCTACAAGGGCAACGTGGAAGTGGTCGGCCGTAAGTCTGACGACTCGTTGTTCGACGAGAAAATCGCGACCTTCGAGGAAGATCAGGGCGCGTACGACCAGAAAGACGCGGAAGGCTTCATCAAGCTGAACGCGTTGCGGTTGCGCATTGCCGCCGGCAAAGGCCGCAAGCTCTAAAGCTAGCCCCCAGACGCCCGGAACTCTCCGGGCGTCTTTCCTTTCATCGCCTTGAATTTCCGGTGAAACGACGTGGTTTCACTGAATCCCAGCCGTAACGCAATCTCTGGAATCCCCAGCCCGCTGTTGAGCAGATAGTCCTCCGCCATCGCCTGGCGAACCTCGTCCAGAAGTTTCTGATACGACACCCCTTCCTGACTGAGTCGGCGCTGCAAGGTCCGGCTGTTCAACCCCAGCTCGTCCGCCACCATATCCTGGCGCGTGATGCCCTGGATCAATTGCTGCTGGATGCTGCGTTTTACCTTTGAGGCCAGGTCGCTGTCGGAGTCGAGGGAGGCAAGCTGGGTGAGGGCGTGGGCCTCGAGGGTCTTACGCAGTAGTGGATCGGGTTGCCGCAGCCGGGTGTTGAGCAGTTCTTTGCGGAAGCTGAGGCTGTCTTCGCTATCGTTAAACTGCACTGGGCAGCGCCAGCGGGACTGGTACTCCTCTTCTAACTGCTTGCCCGGTGAGGGTCGCCGCAGGCGCACCAGGGTGGGGGCCGCGTCGGCGTCATCAGCCAGCCAGCGGGCGTAGGTCACCCAGGAAGA
>JBPEXK010000358.1:0-7042 GCA_052031745.1 Marinobacter sp.
TCAACGGCTTCCTGTTGCTCCGGCAAGCCGGCCGCCATGGACCGGCTGCGCTGGGCGATATCCGTCAGAACGGCAAAGGGGGCGGTCTGGGCGGACATGCTTACTCCACGGTTAGGGATCAGGCAATCAGATTGTTGATTGTTTTGATCAGATCGTCTTCGTTAACCGGCTTGACCAGGTAACCTTTGGCGCCTTGACGGGTGCCCCAGACACGGTCCGTTTCCTGATCCTTGGTGGTGACAATCACTACCGGGATGGAGGCGGTTTCCGGGGCGCGGGTCAGCTGGCGGGTGGCCTGAAAACCGTTCAGGCCGGGCATGACGACGTCCATCAGCACCAGGTCGGGCGTTTCGGCACGGGCCTTGGCCACGCCGTCTGCGCCGTTGTCGGCGGTCAGGACGTCGTGCTGGTGCTTTTCCAGAATGGAAGAGATTTTCTTCACCTCGGTAGGCGAGTCGTCAACGATGAGAATGCGAGCCATGGGTTCCTCGATGGTTCTGGGTTACAGCAGGCTTACTGTGCCGCCTGGGGAATGTACTGGCGAATGGTATTGAGCAGCTCGTCCTTGCTGAACGGTTTGGTCAGGTACTGGTCAGAGCCGACAATGCGGCCCTTGGCCTTGTCGAACAGACCATCCTTGCTGGAGAGCATGATGACCGGTGTTTTCTTGAAGGAAGAATTGTTCTTGATCAGCGCACAGGTCTGGTAGCCATCCAGTCGCGGCATCATGATATCGACAAAGATGATGTCCGGCTGGGAATCGGCAATCTTGGCCAGAGCGTCAAAGCCGTCGGTCGCGGTGATTACCTCACAACCAACTTTTTTCAGCAGGGTTTCTGCGGTGCGACGAATGGTTTTACTGTCGTCGATCACCATGATCTTCAGATTCTCGAAGTTGTCATCCATTGTGCAACTGCCTTGCGCTCAGCGACTGGTATTATTTTACAACGGGGTTTTAGCACAAACCTTTAGGCTGTTCTATAAACCCCGCACATTTATAGATTATCAATGGCTGGATAAAAAGTATTACTTTGTGACCAAATGTACTTCCGCCTGCAACGTCACGTAATCGGCTGAGGATTTCTGCGGATGCATTCATGGCTGGGGTACAATACCATTCGACGTCTCAGCATAGCATCGATTACCCGGTCCGCTCTGCTGACCGGTTCGTGTTTTTAACCCTTGGAACGCAAGAGGCATTATGACAGTCCGACTCGGGATCGTGATGGATCCGATTGAGGATATCCATTTCAAGAAAGACAGCTCACTGGCGATGTTGCTGGCGGCCCAGGAGCGCGGCTGGGAAATCGAGTACATGGAGCTGCCGGATATGTATCTGGACGGCGGCAAAGCCATGGCGCACACCCGTAACCTGACTGTCCATAATGACCCGGAGAACTGGCACAGTTTTGGTGGCAGCCAGGAGCGGGCGCTCGGCGACCTGGATGTGATCCTGATGCGCAAGGACCCGCCGGTGGATCGTGAATTCCTGATGGCCACCTACATCCTGGAAGCGGCCGAGCAGCAGGGGGCGTTGGTGGTCAACCCGGCCGCGACCCTGCGGGACTGCAACGAGAAGCTGTTTGCCGCCCAGTTCGAGGACCTGACCCCGCCACTGCTGGTCAGCCGGTCTGCCAAGCGGTTCCGGGAATTCTACGCCCGCCACGGCGATATCATCATGAAGCCGGTGGACGGCATGGGTGGTCATTCAATTTTCCGGGTCCGCGAGAACGACTTTAACCTGGGGGTTATCATCGAGACGCTGACCAATTACGGTGAGCACCAGGCCATGGCGCAGAAATACATCCCGGAGATCAGCGACGGCGACAAGCGCATCCTGCTGATCGAAGGCGAGCCGGTGCCCTACGCCCTGGCCCGCATTCCTTCCCAGGGCGAGAACCGGGGCAACCTGGCCGCCGGAGGCCGGGGTGAGGGCCGGGAACTGACCGCCCGGGACCGGGAAATCTGCGACCGGGTGGCGCCGATCATCAAGGCCAAGGGCCTGATGTTCGTCGGCCTGGATGTGATCGGTGACTACCTCACGGAGATCAACGTCACCAGTCCAACCTGTATCCGCGAACTGGACGCAGCGTTTGGGATCAACATTGCCGGTCTGTTGATGGACGCCGTGGCCAAGCGTCTGGAGGCGCGCAAGCAGGGCTGATGCCTGCGATGGGGCTAACCACTTAACCAGGATCTGGAATGGCAGTACAGGTAAGCGACTTCGACCGGTTTTCCTTCACCCTTTTTATGGCACTGGCGGTGCACGCCATGATTGTGCTCGGGATCACCTTTGCCCCGGAGTCGCCCCGGTCGTCGGCCCAGACCATGGAAATCACCCTGTCCCAGTTCGAGGACGAGCAAGCCCCTGAGCAAGCCGATTTCCTGGCCCAGACCAATCAGCAGGGCAGCGGTACCGAAGAGCAGGCCCAGGAAATGACCACGCCGCAACCGGCGGAGATCAGCCAGCCGGAGGTGGCCCAGGTGCAGCCGGAGCCGACGGCTGCTCCCGAGCCGCAACCGGTGCAGGAACAGCCGGTGGTGCAAACCGAGGCACCATCCCGTCGGCAGGTGAATCAGGCCCGGGAACGCACGGAGCCGGTGGAGCAGCCGGTGCAGGAGAAGAAAAGCCTGATGGAGCGCAGCCTCGAGATCGCCAGCCTGGAGGCGCGACTCGACGCCCAGCAACAGGCCTACGCCCGCAAGCCGCGGGTGATGCGCGTGACGGCCGCGTCCACGCTCAAGTCCACCAACGCCTGGTACGTGCAGAACTGGATCAGCAAAGTGACCCGGGTCGGCAACATCAACTACCCGACCGAGGCCCGGCGCGCCGGCATCTACGGCACGCTGCGAATGCTGGTTTCCCTGCGCAAAGATGGCACAATCAAGGAAGTGGCGGTGCTGCAGTCGTCGGGCAGTACGGTGTTGGATGACGCCGCCATCCGAATCGTCCGCATGGCGGCGCCGTTCGCGCCCTTCCCGGATACCATGCGGGACAATGTGGACGAGTTGGAAATCATACGAACCTGGTCTTTCCAGCGGCGGGGGCTGACTTCCGGATGACCGCATCAAAGCACTCACCCAACAGTCTCAGGCACCATTTTCTGGTGGCATCGCCGTATCTGGCCGACCCACGTTTTCACGGTGCCGTGATTTACCTCTGTGAACATTCCGACGACGGTGCCCTGGGCCTGATGATCAACCAGCCCCTGGACATCCACCTGGGGGAAATCCTGGAGCAGCTGGACATGCATGGCGGCGAGCTGGACCTGCCGGTGTTCAGCGGTGGCCCGGTGGAGCCTGAGCGGGGCTTTGTCCTGCATCCGCCCGGCACCAGCTGGCAGAACACCGCCGAAGTCACCGAGGAGGTACTGCTGACCACCTCCCGGGATGTTTTGGCCGGTATCGGCCAGAGCCGGGGCCCGGAGGAGTTTCTGGTAGCCCTGGGCTACGCCGGCTGGAGCGAGGGTCAACTGGAGCAGGAGCTGAACAGCAACTCCTGGCTGACCTGTCCGGCGTCCACCGACATCCTGTTTCGGACGCCCTGGGACGAGCGCTACAAGGCCGCGCTCAAACTCATCGGGATTGATCTCAATCAGCTCAGCGAGTCCATTGGCCATGCCTGAGGTGGGTAACCGTCGGGTCTTGGCGTTCGACTTCGGCACCCGCCGGATCGGCGTGGCCTCCGGCCAGGAGATGCTCGGAACCGGCCAGCCGGTGGCGATGATACCGGCCCGGGATGGCATTCCCGACTGGCAGAAGATCGAACTGCTGCTGCAGGAGTGGCAACCGGACGTGGTGGTGGTCGGCCTGCCCCTGAACATGGACGACACCGAGAACGAGATGTGCGCCCGGGCCCGGAAATTTGGCAATCGAATCCACGGTCGTTTTCACCTCCCGGTGGAAATGGTGGACGAACGCCTGACCAGTTTTGAGGCCAAGGGCGACGTCATGGCCGCCGGCGGCAGCCGCGATTTTGGCCGCCACGGCGTCGACGACCGGGCCGCCGTACTGATTCTGGAAACCTGGTGCGGCCTGCAGGGCGATGGCGGCGAGCGCTAAGCACCAGGGCCTTTGACACAGCGAGGATGTAATGACCGCACTGCTTGATATTGACCAGTTGCTGGGTGAACTGGAAACCGGTTTGCGCCGGGTGTTGAAAGAGCGGGGCGTCGACAAGCCCGCCCTGATCGGCATCCGCACCGGCGGGGTCTGGCTCGCCGACGCGCTCAGCAAGCGCCTGGGCCTGGACGAGCCCTATGGCGAACTGGACATTTCCTTCTACCGGGACGACTTCAGCCGCATTGGCCTGAATCCGCGGGTGAAGCCCTCAAGCCTGCCCTTCGACACCGAGGGGCGCGACGTGATCCTGATCGACGACGTGATCATGAGTGGCCGGACCATCCGGGCCGCCATGAACGAGATTTTTGACTACGGCCGTCCGGCCAGCATTGTGCTGGCGACCCTGATTGACCTGGGCGCGCGGGAGCTGCCGATCCAGCCCGATGTGGTTGGCCGCACCCTGGCCCTGGAATCGCACCAGCGGGTGAAGCTGCGAGGCCCGGAGCCGCTGCACATTGAGCTTCAGGAAGCCGGGCGCTGACGCCACCTCCTCTGACGATAAGAACCCAGAACCGCAAACAGGCGACCCATGACCGCAAACGATCCTTCCCCGACCCACTTGCAGCTGACCCGGGAGGGTCAGTTGCGCCATTTCCTGACCCTTGATGGCCTCAGCCGTGAACTGCTGACCGATATCCTCGATACCGCCGATTCCTTCATCGAGGTGGGCGAGCGCACCATCAAGAAGGTGCCGCTGTTGCGGGGCCGCACCGTCGTCAACCTGTTCTTTGAGTCCAGTACCCGCACCCGCAGCACCTTCGAGCTGGCCGCCAAGCGCTTGTCCGCCGACGTGCTCAATCTGGACATCAGCACTTCCGCCACCTCCAAGGGCGAATCCCTGTCCGATACCCTGCTGAACCTGGAAGCCATGGCCAGCGACATGTTTGTGGTTCGGCACTCCCAGAGTGGCGCACCGCACTTCATCGCCGAGAGTGTCACCCCGGGAGTCGCCATCATCAACGCCGGCGACGGCCGCCACGCCCATCCGACCCAGGCGATGTTGGACATGCTTACCATTCGTCAGCACAAGGGCCGGTTTGAGGGCCTGAAAGTGGCCATCGTGGGCGACGTGCTGCACTCCCGAGTGGCACGGTCGCAGATCCGCGCCCTGAACGTGCTCGGGGTGGACGAGGTGCGGGTTATCGCGCCCGGCACGCTGCTGCCGAAAGACGTTGAGAGCCTGGGCTGCAAGGTTTACTACGACATGGCCGAGGGGATGAAGGATCTGGACGTGGTGATCATGCTCCGGCTGCAGAACGAGCGGATGGAGGGCGCGTTGCTGCCCAGCGAGCGGGAGTTCTACCGCCTGTACGGGCTGAATCGGGAAAAGCTGGCGCTGGCCAAGCCGGACTGCATCGTGATGCACCCGGGCCCGATCAATCGCGGGGTGGAAATTGAGTCGGCGGTGGCCGATGGCCCCCAGTCGGTGATCCTGAACCAGGTTACCAACGGCATCGCCATCCGCATGGCGGTGATGTCCATGGCCATGGGCGGCCAGCTTGCCGAACGTCAGCGCAACCAGACTCAGGGAGGCCAGGTATGAGTGGCACCGAGCCCGGGAAGGGCGGAACCATCAAAATCGTCGGCGGACGCCTGCTGGACGGTGGCGTCGAGACTGACAACAGCGCCCTGCTGATTCGGGACGGGCGCATTGCCGCCCTGGGCCAGGCCGCCGAGCAGGCCGTGGCCGACGACACCATCAATGCCGACGGCTGCGTGATCAGCCCGGGCTTTATCGATCTGAACTGCAACCTCCGCGAGCCGGGTAACGGCCAGAAAGGCAACATTGCCTCGGAGACCCGGGCCGCTGCCCACGGCGGCTTCACCACTGTGTGTGCGTCGCCGAAAACCTCCCCGGTCAACGACTCGGGCGCGGTCACCAACCTGATCCGGGACCTGGCCGCCAACCGCGCGGCCGTTCGGGTGTTGCCGGTGGGTGCCATCACCCGCGGCCTGGAGGGTGAACTGCTCAGCGACATGGCCGGTCTGGCCTCGGCCGGCTGCGTTGCCGTTGGCAATGGCGGCCGTGGCGTGCGCAACGCCCGCATCCTGCGTCGCTGCATGGCGTACGCCAAGACTTTTGGGCTGACGGTGATGTTCCGGCCCGAGAACCAGGCCCTGGCAGCGGACGGTTACGCCCACGATGGGCTGGTGACCTCCCGCCTGGGGCTGCTGGGCATCCCGGAGGTGGCGGAAACCACGGCGGTGATGGAAATGATCCTGCTGGCGGAGGAAACCGGGGCTCGGCTGCACCTGAGCCAGTTGTCCTGTGCCCGCAGCGTGGAAATGCTGGCCGAAGCCCGGCAACGGGGCGTGGCGGTCACCGCCGATGTGGCGATGCACCAACTGCTGTTCACCGAGGACGCCCTGGCCGGCTTCGACAGCCGCTTCCACGTGCGGCCGCCGCTGCGCGGCGAGCGCGACCGTCAGGCCCTGATCGCCGGTGTTCGCGACGGCGTGATTGATGCCATTGTCAGCCAGCACCAACCCCACGACTCGGCCGCCAAGCAGGCGCCGTTGGCGGCTACCGAGCCTGGCCTGTCGACCATTGAGAGCGTGTTGTCGCTCGGGCTGAGCCTGGTGGCATCGGGAGATCTGGCGCTCCCGGACCTGCTGCGGGCGTTGACCAGCGGCCCCGCCTCGGTGCTGAGCCGAAACCCGCGCCTGGTCGAGGGCGAGGTGGCAGACCTGTGCGTGTTTGACCCACAACGCCATTGGACGCCCTCGGACCAGACCCTGGTGTCCGTCGGGCGCCACGCCCCGGTCACCGGTCGTGAATTGCCGGGTGTGGTTCGGCTGACCATCGTCGAGGGCCGGGTGGCCTGGCAGCAGCCAGCGGATTGACCAAACCGGAGCAAAAATGCGGCAGAGGTGACGGTGCCTCTGTCGACACCATCACAAAATCTCCTGTTGTTGCCTA
>JBPEXK010000359.1:0-3654 GCA_052031745.1 Marinobacter sp.
TCGAGCTGTCCAGCAGCCAGCAGACCGACGTGAACCTGCCGTACATCACCGCAGACGCGTCCGGTCCGAAGCACATGAACGTCAAGCTGACCCGCGCCAAGCTCGAGTCACTGGTGGAAGATCTGGTTCAGCGCAGCCTGGAGCCGTGTAAGGTGGCTCTGCAGGACGCTGGCATGAAGGCCGGTGAAATCGATGAGGTTATCCTGGTCGGTGGTCAGACCCGTATGCCGCTGGTGCAGGAGAAGGTTAAAGAGTTCTTCGGCAAAGAAGCTCGCAAGGACGTTAACCCGGACGAAGCCGTGGCCATGGGTGCTGCCATCCAGGCCGCCGTACTGTCTGGCGACGTGAAAGACGTTCTGCTGCTGGACGTTACTCCGCTGACCCTGGGTATCGAAACCATGGGTGGTGTAGCAACGCCGCTGATCGACAAGAACACCACCATCCCGACCAAGAAGTCGCAGACTTTCTCAACCGCGGATGACAACCAGACTGCCGTGACCATTCACGTAGTCCAGGGTGAGCGCAAGCAGGCGAACCAGAACAAGTCACTGGGTCGTTTTGACCTGGCTGACATTCCGCCGGCGCCCCGTGGCGTGCCGCAGATCGAAGTTACCTTCGACATCGACGCCAACGGCATCCTGAACGTGTCTGCGAAAGACAAGGCGACTGGCAAAGAGCAGTCCATCGTCATCAAGGCCTCTTCCGGTCTGAACGACGACGAGATCGAGAAGATGGTGCGCGATGCCGAGGCAAACGCCGATGAGGATCGCAAGTTCGAGGAGCTGGTGCAGGCCCGTAACCAGGGCGACGCCATGGTGCACGCGGTTCGTAAGACTCTGAAAGAAGCTGGCGACAAGGTTAGCGACAGCGAGAAGGAGTCTATCGAAGCATCCATTAAAGAGCTGGAAGAGGCTCTGGAAGGCTCCGATAAGGACGACATCGAAGCCAAGACTCAGAAGCTGACCGAGGTCTCTTCCGAGCTGGCTCAGAAGATGTACGCAGATCAGGCTGAGCAGGCGCAGGCCGGTGGGCAGGAAGAAGCCCAGGGCCAGCAGTCTGACGACGCCGTGGATGCCGAGTTCGAAGAAGTCAAAGACGACGACAAGCGGTAAATCTGACGTACATCAGGCGGTTGGAAAACGCGGGGGCTTCCCCCGCGTTTTCCGCGTTTAAAAAACAGGGTTTTTAAGCATGGCCAAGCGCGATTATTACGAAATTCTCGGTTTATCCCGGGACGCGGACGAGAAGGAAATCAAGCGAGCCTATCGCAAGCTCGCGATGAAGTATCACCCCGACCGTAACCCGGACGACACCGACGCCGAGAACAAGTTCAAAGAGGCCAGCGAAGCCTATGAGGTGCTGGCTGACGACTCCAAGCGTGCCGCCTACGACCAGTTCGGTCACGCCGGCGTTGACGGTCAAGCCGGCGGCGGTGGTTTCGGCGGTGGCGGAGCCAGCTTCTCCGACATCTTCGGCGACGTCTTCGGCGATATTTTCGGCGGTGGCGGCGCCCGGGGCCGAAACACCCGCGGTGCCGATCTGCGCTACACGCTGGAGCTGGACCTTGAAGAGGCAGTAAAAGGCAAGACCGTACAGATCAAGATTCCGGGGCACCGGGAGTGTGAAGTCTGTGACGGCAGTGGCGCCGAGAAAGGTTCCTCGCCGGAAGCCTGCGGTACCTGTAAGGGTATGGGCCAGGTGCGGATGCAGCAGGGTTTCTTTACCGTGCAGCAGGCGTGTCCGACTTGTCGGGGCTCCGGCCAGATCATCAAGAATCCGTGTAAGTCCTGCCACGGCCAAGGCCGGGTTCAGGAAGAGAAGACCCTGTCGGTCAAGGTTCCGCCCGGTGTCGATACCGGCGACCGCATTCGTCTCTCCGGCGAAGGCGAGATGGGCATCGACGGTGGACCCCCGGGTGACCTGTACGTGCAGATCGCGGTGCGTGAGCACTCGATCTTCACCCGCGACGGTCGCAACCTGTACTGCGAAGTGCCGATCAGCATCGTCGATGCCGCCCTCGGTGGCGAGCTGGAAGTGCCTACCCTGGACGGTCGGGTCAAGCTGAAGATTCCGGCTGAGACCCAAACCGGCAAGCTGTTCCGTCTGCGCAATAAGGGTGTGAGCCCGGTTCGCGGTGGTTCCGCCGGTGACCTGCTGTGCCGGGTGATCGTGGAGACCCCGGTGAACCTGACCAAGCGCCAGAAAGAGCTGTTGGAAGAATTCCAGCAGACACTGGACGGTGGCGACGGTAACCAGCATGCTCCCAAGAAGACATCCTGGTTCGAGGGAGTGAAAAGCTTCTTCGACGAGATGAAATTCTGACGCCGGACACAAGGAACGACTGATCATGAGGGTAGCAATCATCGGCGCCGCCGGGCGCATGGGCAAGGTTCTGATCGAGGCTGTCGATGGCACCGAGGGGCTTGAGCTGGGCGCGGCGGTGGTCGAGCCCGGCAGCAGTCTGATTGGCGCCGACGCCGGCGAGATGACCGGTATTGGCAAGACCGGCGTACGCATGGCCGGGTCCCTGGATGACGTGAAAGATGATTTCGACGTGTTGATCGATTTCACCTTTCCGGATCTGACCTTGGCCAACGCAGAGTTCTGCAAGGCCAACGGTAAAAAGCTGGTGGTCGGCACCACCGGGCTGTCCGAAGCGGAGAAGCAACAGTTGGCTCTGGCGGCGGAGTCCACCCCGGTGGTGTTTGCGCCCAACATGAGCGTGGGCGTGAACGTGGTGCTTAACCTGCTTCGCACGGCCGCGGCCACCCTCGGCGACGACTATGACGTCGAGATCATCGAGGCCCATCATCGCCATAAAAAGGACGCGCCGTCCGGCACGGCCCTGCGCATGGGTGAGGTGGTCGCCGACACCCTCGGGCGTGACCTGAAGGAGTGTGCGGTTTACGGTCGTGAAGGCTTCACCGGTGAGCGCACCCGCAAGGAGATCGGCTTCGAGACCATTCGGGCTGGTGACGTGGTCGGGGACCACACGGTGCTGTTCGCCACCGAAGGCGAGCGCATTGAGGTCACCCACAAGGCCAGCAGCCGCATGACCTTTGCCAAGGGCGCCATGCGTGCCGCGCTCTGGTTGGCGGACAAGCCGGCCGGGCTCTACGACATGCAGGACGTGCTGTCCCTGAAGCAGGCGTAGCTGTCTTTTCAGGGGATCAAACCGGCGGGTGCAGGCCTCTGGCGCCCACGGTGATTTCGCATGGACACAAAGCCGCATATTTTTTACAATAAGGCGGTTTAACTGCACCAAGCGTAGTTTAAAAAATGTTCGATTGGTCCGCCGCGGCCCTCGAACAACAAAAAGCGGGACGGAGTTTCGACTCCCTCTCGCTTTTTTGCGACCTGAATTTGCGCTTGCGTTCCTGTTCGTGACGAACCGATACGCCACTCGATGAGGATACAAGCCTTGAGCACACCCGCAATCCTTGCACTCGCAGACGGAAGCCTGTTTTACGGCACTGCCATTGGCGCTGACGGAGAAACCAGCGGCGAAGTGGTGTTCAACACCGCCATGACCGGCTATCAGGAAATCCTGACTGATCCGTCTTACTCCCGCCAGATCGTAACCCTGACCTACCCGCACATTGGCAACACCGGTGTGAACGAGGAGGACGTGGAGTCCGATCGAGTTCAGGCAGC
>JBPEXK010000360.1:0-10546 GCA_052031745.1 Marinobacter sp.
GCCATGTTGCATATTGCCCGGCACGCCGACGACCAGGGCAAGGCGCTGATGTGGTTCTGGCGCCGACTCACGACCGGCAACGCGCTGCAAGCCTGGCTGACCCCGTGATCCGTCCCATTACATGGCTGTGTTTCGGCCCCCGCCGAGTCGGACCAGCCAACCCTGCTCCGCCCGTGTTCGTTTATACTGAGCGGACTTTTTTGCCTCAGGGAGAACATTAATGCGGCAGCTGTCGGAACTGGATGCCTCGTTCCTGTATTTGGAATCTGAAACCTCGCCGATGCACATTGGCGGCATCCACCTGTTCGACGCCAGCGAACAGAAAACACCTTTGACCTTCGGCACCTTTGTCGCCTATCTCCGCAGCCGCCTGCACGTGGTGCCGGTGTTCCGCCAGCGCCTGAAAGAAATCCCGATCCGGCTTGGCCGGCCCTACTGGATCGACGACCCAGATTTCAGCATTGACCGCCACCTGGCCTACGTGAACCTGGGTGAAAGTGGAGACCGGGACACCCTGATGACCCTGGCGTCCAAAATCCTCGAGGAACCCCTGAAACGGGACCGGCCGCTGTGGCACATCACCTTCGTCGATGGCTTCCAGCTCGACGACACCGATGCGGACAGCACCGGGTTCGCGCTGATCGTGAAACTTCACCATGCCGCCATCGACGCGTTCAGTGGCGAAGACATCCTGAGCAACCTGCTGGAGTATTCGCCGGAACCGCGGCCAATCCACCCGCCTCACCCATGGCGGCCGCGCCCGGCGCCCTCTGAGGAGCGGGTGATTCTCCAGGCCGGAGCCAACATCCTTCGCACTCCGGTGCAGTTCACCGCCCTGGCCATGAACGCCGCCCAGGCCACCGCCCGCGGGTTGATCCAGAAACAGCTGCGCAAATTGCCCATGCCGTTTCCCCTGTTTACCGCGCCTCATAGCCCATTCAACCGCCAGATCACCGCCAACCGGCAGATCGTGTCGGCCGATGTTGACCTGGCCCGGCTCAAAGCCATTAAGGCCACCCTGGGGGAAGTCACGCTCAACGACGTGGTTCTCGGCCTGTGTGCGGAGACGCTGCGACAGTACAGCGCCGCCCAGGGCACCGACCTGAAGAAATCGCTGGTCGCCATGACGCCCATTTCCGTGCGCTCCAGCAGCCTGCGCCGCGCTACCGGCAACCAAATGTCGGCGATGCTGCTGGATCTGTCCACCTGCGAACCTGACCCGGCCCAGCGAATCCGCCGCATTCACTGGAACGCGGTAGCTTCCGAACCCTATCGGGAGGCCATCGCCGCCGATCGACTGACTGAGCTGCTGCCATCCACCATGCTGGCCCTGTCGGCCCGTCTGTATTCGGAGCTCCAGATCGCGCAACGCTACCAACCCGCGTTCAATTTGCCGATAACCAACGTGCCTGGGCCACAGGTCCCGCTGTACCTCCAGGGCGCACGCCTGGTGCAGCAGTACAACACCGCCCCACTGTTCGACAGCATCGGCCTGGTGATTGTGGCTGTCAGCTACCAGGGCAAACTGACCTTGAACTTCACGCTCTGTCCGGACGTGGTCCCGGACGGTGCCTCGTTGCAAACCTATGTCGCGGAAAGTCTCAACAGCATTGAGACTGCCGCCAATGCACTGGAACCGGAAGAGGACTCTGAGGAGGGTTCAGCGGCGTCCCGCCAGTCGTTGACTGACGACGTGCTAACGGCGCTGGAGGGAGTATTGAAGAAGGCGCTGCACCGCTTTCGCGCCTGAGACATGGGCCGCCCGATCAGAGGCGGCCCATGTTTTTCAGCTGGGTGTTACTCGAAGGCCCAGCGCAGGAAGGCCTTCTTTTCTTCTTCGGTGGCCGTGGCCCAGGTAGCCTTCAGACGGTCCAGAGCGGAGTCCGATCCGGTCGGCACCGACTCACCAGCCGGGATAGGTGTGCGCTCGGGCGCCTGCTTGGGTGTCCATGGCTTGGACGTCGCTACCGCCTGGCCATTCTCAGCCACGATGGCGGCGGAAAAATCTTGCGCCATCCGCTCCGCTTCAGCCCGCGATTCAGGTTTGGGCAACTCAAAACGATACTCCTCGCCCGCTTCGGCCGTGAACCGGACCACTTGGGGTTCGGTTTTATAGACGTGCACCTTGGATTCGCCGTTCTCCACCACCCCGGACTTGGCCCAGATTGTCTTGTGAGTGAACACAACTTCGTTCTCACCGGGGAGCAGCGCGTAATCCAGTGGCAGATCATCGACCAGGAAGCTACTCATGTTGCGACTGTTGACCACCGTCACGTCCACAGGCCCTGGCGCCTTCAACGTAGCGGCGCGGGCGGCCGCATCCGGATCGCCTTCCCAGGTCTCCACCCGGGTAAGGGTGGACGCGCAACCGGCCAGCGAGACCGCAAACATGACCGCCACCAGAGCCTGGGGCAGCCGTTTGAGCCGCCGGGCCAGTGACCGTTCAGGTGCGGAGCTTTGCGAAATTTCCATGGATTCTCCTTAGTTGTATAGGGGGAAGACCTAGAGGCTAACTCGATTTGATTGCATTCTGACGAGTGCGTCTTGTGAGGGCAAGCCGATAAGCACAGCGATGTCACGGAACCCCCGTGAGTTTTCGCGATCCTAAATGCAACCGGCATCGTAGGAATGTAAAAATCTGTTGAATTTCGGCCAATTTGGATTAATTTTATACAGATCGGCAGGCCTTAGGCACAGGAGACGTTATGGACACACAGTTCAGGTCGGGGGAAGCAGGGCCCATTCCGTTCCGAAGCAGTCGTTTTTTCTGCGTTGGCAGCAAATGGTACTTCACCACCAGAGAGGGCTTCGACAGCGGCCCCTTCGCCTCACGAGAACGAGCCGAAACAGGGCTACGCCGGTTCTTGCACGTAGTGAGACTGCTGCCAGAGGAACAGAAAATGCACTGAGGCTTCGGATCCCTTCCCTGGTTCCTCAGGAGTTTCTCTAGCTATCAGCCACCAGCCACGCTTCAGGCAATCACCGCCACCAGCCATCGGTCTATGGCGAGCATACACAGCATTGCCATAAAGCCCGCCACCACGTCATCCACCATTATGCCCAGACCGCCCGGTAGTCGGTCATCAAGCCAACTGATCGGCCAGGGTTTCAGCACATCGAACAAGCGGAACAGAATAAATCCCAGCAGCACGCCGACCAACTGTTCCGGGAACAAGCCGAGGGCGATCCACATGCCAACAAACTCGTCCCAGACGATGCCGCCGTGATCGTGCACCTTGAGATCATCAGCGGTCTTTCCACACAGCCAGATGCCCACCAGGAACGCTAGCAACACCACGGCCCAGTAAACGGCACCGGGCAACCACGCCAACGCGTACCAGAAGGGGATCGCCGCCAGACTGCCCCAGGTTCCGGGCGCTCGTGCCGCTGCTCCACTGCCAAACCCGAACGCCAACAGGTGCACCGGGTTTTTCAGGAACCCCGGCGGCAACAGTGCCTGTGGCAGATCTGGTTCGGGAAAATCATCCTGACTCATGAACTACTCCTGAAATGATCAAAGCCGCTGTCGGCGCTGGGCGTGACCTCTGAGCCAGCGGCCCAATGCAGTCCCACCGGACGATCGATCTCGCCAATCACGGTGAGCTGGTCCCGGAGGACCGACGGCGCCTGGCTCCAGCGCTCCTCCGGGATAGTGACGCAGAGCTGGTAATCATCACCAGCATACAGGGCATAGCGCAGCGCTTCCTTACCCTTGAGCTGCCGGAGCGCCGGAGATAAGGGAATCAGCGCCGGATCGATGGTGGCACCGACACCAGAGGCTTCCAGAATATGCCCCAAGTCGGCGACCAAGCCATCGGAAATGTCGATGGCGGCGCTGGCCACCCCAGTCAGGGACTTGCCCAATTGCAGCTGCGGTTGCGGGTGGTGGTAACGTTCCAAGAGTTGTTGCGCGTCGGGTTCGGGTGCCGCTTCGCCGAGAAAATCGAGCGCCGCACCGGCGTCACCCAGGGCTCCGGACACGCAGACCAGGTCACCTGCCCTCGCCCCGGATCGGGTCAGCCCCTGGTCACGGGGCACAGTGCCGTGCACCTGGACACTGACCGTCAGCGGGCCCCGGGTAGTGTCACCGCCGGCCAGGGCCAGTCCGAAGGCCCGGCTGGCCCTGGCCAGCCCCCGAGAAAATTCGGCCAACCACTGATCATCCGCGAGCGGCAGGGTCAACGCGAGGGTAAAGCACACCGGTTCAGCCGCCATGGCGGCAAGATCACTGGTTGCGGCCGCCAGCGCGCGCCATCCCAGGAACTCGGGGGGGTAGGATTCGGGGAAGTGAATGCCCTCCACCATGGTATCGATGGAGAACACCAGATCTTGGTCGGCGGGAATGCGCTGGATCGCGCAATCATCCCCGGGCCCCAGCAACAGCGCCGCATTGGGTGCGGCGCTCGCCACGGGCAGGAAATGTTTGCGGATCAGCTCAAACTCGCCCATGCCCTAGCGGGGACGTGTCTCGGCCAACCGCAGTCGACGGCTGAGCTTGTCCAGGACACTGTTGACGAATTTGTGGCCCTCGGTGCCGCCAAACCGCTTCGCCATCTCAATGCCTTCGTTGATCACCACCTTGTAAGGCACGTCCAGGCGATGCTTCAGCTCGTAGGCGCCCAGACGTACGATCGCCAGTTCGATGGCGTCCACTTCCTGCAACGGCCGATCCAGGAAAGGCTCCAGCAACTGGTCCAGGTCCGCCTGCTCCCGATGCACCCCGCGCAACAGATCGCGGAAGTACAGCAGGTCCACCTTGGCCATATCGTTGTCGACCATGAACTCGGCTTCGATGTCGGAAATCGAGCTTTTGCTGAAGTGGCGCTGATACAGCCCCTGCATGGCCAACGCGCGGGCGCGGCGACGATCACCGGCCTTAGGCTGACCGGACGGCGCGGGCTGAGGGGTATTGTCTTCGGTTGCGCTCATCACTCACCCAGTTTCTTGAACAGGCTGACCATTTCCAGCGCGGTGATTGCCGCTTCCGCGCCTTTGTTTCCAGCCTTGGTGCCTGATCGCTCGATCGCTTGCTCGATGGAGTCTACGGTCAGAACACCGAAGGTCACCGGCACGTCGGTTTCCAGGCTGACCGCGCCCAGACCACTGGACGCTTCACCGGCAACATAGTCGAAATGGGGCGTGCCGCCACGAATCACCGCGCCCAGGGCGATGATGGCGTCGTAGTTGGAAGATTCGGCAACGCGCTTGACCGCCAGCGGCATTTCATAGGCGCCCGGCACCCGGATAATGGCGATGTCGTCGTCCGCAATACCGTGACGACGCAGGGTGTCGATCGCACCCTCCACCAGGCTTTCAACTACAAAACCGTTAAAGCGGCCAACCACCAGCGCGTAACGACCACTGCACTGGGTAAAATCACCTTCAATTACTTTGATATCTGCCATGAATGGCTCCTTCGCGGGCCACGAGACAAGCTCGTGGCCGGGTTAATCATTCGGGGGTGTAAGGTACGTATTCGACCACTTCCAGATCGAAGCCGGAAATAGCGGAGAACTTGATCGGCGGGCTCAGCAACCGCATCTTGCCGACGCCAATATCCCGCAGGATCTGGGAACCAGTACCAACGGTGAAGTACACGCCGGAACTGCCCTTGCCTGCCGAGCCTTGCCCCTCGTCGAAAAATTCGTGGATCCGATCTTCCAGGTTGTAGCTGTCTTCCGCACTGTTCAGCAGCACCACTACGCCTCGTCCCTCGGCGGCGACCTTTTCCAGAGCGTGGTGCAACGGCCAGCTCCGTGAGTCTTTGCGACGGGCTCCGAGCAGGTCACGCAGGGTATCGGTGATGTGCACCCGCACAAACACCGGGTCTTCGGCGCGAATGTCACCCATCACCATGGCCAGATGCGTGGCACCCTGGATGTTGTCGCGGTAGGTGCGCAGGCGAAACTCGCCGTATTCGGTATCCAGCGTGTTCTCTTCCACACACTCGATGGTGCGCTCGTTCATGGTGCGGTAGTGGATCAGATCGGCGATGGTGCCGATCTTCAGGTCATGCTCCTCGGCAAACCGCTCCAGATCTTCCCGGCGTGCCATAGAGCCGTCGTCGTTCATGATTTCGCAGATCACGCCCGCCGGCTCCGAGCCCGCCAGAGCGGCCAGATCACAGGATGCCTCCGTGTGCCCGGCGCGGCTGAGCACGCCGCCCGGATCCGCCATCAGCGGGAAGATGTGGCCAGGCTGCACCAGATCCGAGGCCTTGGCGTCGCGGGCCACGGCCGCCTGCACGGTACGCGCCCGATCGGCCGCGGAGATCCCGGTGGTCACGCCCTCTTTCGCTTCGATGGAGAGGGTGAACTTGGTACCGAAGCCAGAGGCGTTCTGCTGCACCATCAGCGGCAGCCCCAATTGCTCACAGCGATCCCGGGTCATCGGCATGCAGATCAGCCCCCGACCGAAACGGGCCATGAAGTTGATGGCTTCGGCCGAGCAATGCTCTGCTGCCATCACCAGATCGCCTTCGTTCTCGCGATCCTCGTCGTCCATCAGGATCACCATTTTGCCCTGACGGATGTCTTCAATGATTTCTTCAATGCTGTTCAGTGCCATACAGTTTTGCACCCTTGCGGTCTGCCGGTCGCCACAGGCGCTACCGGGACACCGTGAATTTAAAGATTATTGGCGCGCCAGGATCAGTCGCTGATCCTCACCCACCTGACGTCGGTCCAGCACTTTCCACTGCACTTTGTCCGCCATGGATTCCAGCGGCAGGTTGGCGGTCGGGCGCCCGGTGCTGCCCAGGAACACTGGCGCCTGGTAGAGCCAGAGTTCATCCACCAGCCCCTCGCTGATGAAGGTACCGGCCAGGGTAGGCCCGGCCTCCACAAGCAATTCGTTGATACCCAACTCGCCGAGAGCATCCAGCAGCTCCGCCACATCGATGCCGTTGTCTTTCCAGGCAACCCCGTTAATGCTGACGCCCAGGGCCGCCAGATCCTGAGCCGGCGCCGTCGCCAGCGTCGAGGACGCGCAGAAGACCTGGACATTACCGCCTTTCAGTATGGTCGCTGTCGCTGGTGTCCGGGCATCGCGATCAGCTATCACCCGCAGCGGCTGTCGGGACGGCTCGGTTGCATCGCCAATGTCACCCAGTTCGGCCCGACGGACGGTCAGCGAGGGGTCGTCAGCCAGCACGGTACCAACACCGGTGACTATGGCGTCGCTGATGGCGCGCAGGCGTTGGACGTCCTGCCGGGCTTCGGCACCGGTAATCCACTGGCTCTCGCCCGAGGCCATGGCGGTGCGACCGTCCAGGCTGGCCGCCATTTTCACGCGCACCCAGGGCCGCCCGGTGTTCATCCGCTTCATGAAGCCAGGATTCAGCCGGGCGGCTTCGTCCGACAACACCCCCTCGGTGACCTGGATGCCGGCGTCACGGAGCAGGTCCAGACCGCGCCCGGACACCGCCGGGTTCGGATCTTTGGTGGCCGCGACCACGTGGGCCACGCCTGCGTCGATCAGGGCCCGGGCACAGGGAGGCGTGCGGCCAAAGTGGCTGCACGGTTCCAAGGTCACGTAGGCGGTGGCGCCACGGGCCGAGGGGCCGGCCTGGCTCAGCGCCCGGATTTCGGCGTGGGCCTCGCCGGCGCGCTCGTGCCAGCCCTCACCCAGGATTTCATCACCACGGGCGATGACGCAGCCGACCCGGGGATTGGGATGGGTGGAGTAACGGCCACGCCAGGCAAGCTGGATGGCCCGCGCCATCATGGCCCGGTCGCGGACGTCGATCATACGTTTCCTTTCGAGGATTGGTTATCGGCCAGCGCCTTGGCCACATCCACCGCGTTTTCGCCGTTGGTGGCCGACAAACGCTCGATCTCTTCCTTGAACTCGTTGAGGTCCTGGAAGCTGCGGTAAACCGAAGCGAAACGCACGTAAGCCACCTTGTCGAGCTGTCGGAGTTCGGTCATCACCTCTTCACCCAACTGCATCGACTTGATCTCACGCTCGCCGGTGGCGCGCAGGCGATATTTGATGCGATTCAGGGCGGCATCAATCTGCTCGATGCTGACCGGTCGCTTCTCCAGCGCCTTCATGATGCCGGAACGGAGCTTCTCCTCGTCGAAAGGCTGCCGTATCCCGTCCTGTTTAACCACGCGCGGCATTACCAGCTCGGCGGATTCGAAGGTGGTGAAGCGCTCGTGGCAGGACAAACACTCCCGGCGACGACGCACCTGATCGCCTTCGGCCACCAGGCGCGAATCGATCACTTTGGTATCGGCTTCACCACAGAAGGGACAATGCATAGTCAGGAGCTCCGGCACAGGGACCGGCCCGGAGACACGAAACTGTCTCCGAAGCCGGCAGGTCTAGCCTGTAGTTTAGCCGTAGACCGGGAACCGGGCACACAAGGCAGCAACCTGCTCCCGTACGCGGTCGTTTACGGCTTCGTCTTCGAGGTTATCGAGAATGTCACAGATCCAGCCGGCCAGGTCCCGGCTTTCGGATTCGCCGAAACCACGGGTGGTGATCGCCGGCGTACCGATGCGCAGGCCAGAGGTGACAAACGGCGAGCGCGGGTCGTTCGGGACCGCGTTCTTGTTGACGGTGATGTGAGCCCGGCCAAGAGCCGCGTCAGCATCTTTACCGGTAATGTCCTGCTTGATCAGGCTAACTAGGAACAGGTGGTTCTTGGTTCCACCGGACACCACGTCGTAGCCACGCTCGACGAACACCTGGGCCATGGCGCTGGCGTTCTTGACCACCTGCTTCTGGTAGGCCTTGAACTCATCGCTCATGGCTTCCTTGAAGCAGATCGCCTTGGCGGCGATCACGTGCATCAGCGGGCCACCCTGACCGCCGGGGAACACGGCAGAGTTCAGCTTCTTCTGCAGATCGGCGTCGTCGCAGGCCAGGATCAGGCCGCCACGGGGACCACGCAGGGTCTTGTGGGTAGTGGTGGCGACGACGTGGGCGTGGGGTACCGGATCCGGATAGACGCCGGCGGCAACCAGACCAGCGACGTGGGCCATGTCCACGAACAGGTAGGCACCGACCTTGTCGGCAATGGCGCGGAAGCGGGCAAAGTCCAGCTCCTGGGAGTAGGCGGAGAAGCCGGCGATGATCATCTTCGGCTTGTGCTCCAGGGCCAGGGCTTCGACTTCGTCGTAGTCGATCAGGCCGGTTTCCGGGTTCAGGCCGTACTGCACGGCGTTGTAGATCTTGCCGGAAAAGTTGACGCTGGCGCCGTGGGTCAGGTGACCACCGTGGGCCAGGCTCATGCCCAGCACGGTGTCGCCCGGCTTCAGCAGGGCCATGAATACGGCGGAGTTGGCCTGGGAACCGGAATGGGGCTGCACGTTGGCGTATGCGGCACCGAACAGCTGCTTGGCGCGCTCAATGGCGAGATCCTCGGCGATGTCCACGAATTCGCAGCCGCCGTAGTAGCGCTTGCCCGGATAGCCTTCGGCGTATTTGTTGGTCAGCAGGCTGCCCTGCGCTTCCATGACCCGTGGACTGGTGTAGTTCTCGGATGCAATCAGCTCGATGTGTGCTTCCTGACGCTTCTCCTCCGCCTGCATGGCGTTCCAGAGTTCGTCGTCAAAGCCGGCGATTTTCATTTCACGATTAAACATGGATGCGCTGCCTCTGTGTGCTTAGCTGGCCCGGGGAGTTTGCAAATTCCCCGCGGGCGCCCTGAAAAATTGGGCCGCTATTCTATCTTACAAATGGGTGAAAAATCATCTTTTATGGGCCCCCAAGGCCCTCCGAAGAAACCGGCACACGGGGTTTTGCGATTTTCCCTCAATTGCTATCAGTTCCCGGTTTCGCTACCTTACGGGGCTTATCTGCAAGTTCCTTTTATTTACCTCCGATTTCAACAGAGGACCTTCCCTGTTATGGCCCAATACGTATACTCCATGAACCGCGTGGGCAAAGTGGTCCCGCCCAAGCGTGAGATCCTCAAAGACATCTCCCTGAGCTTTTTCCCTGGCGCCAAGATCGGCGTACTCGGCCTGAACGGTGCGGGTAAATCCACACTCCTGCGGATTATGGCGGGCGTGGATCAGGATTACATCGGTGAAGCCCGTCCCCAGCCCGGCATCAACGTCGGCTACCTGCCCCAGGAACCCGAGCTCGACGAAACCAAAACCGTGAAAGAGATCGTGGACGAAGCGGTCGCCAGCATCCATGACGCCCTGGCGGAACTCGACAAGGTGTACGCCGCCTACGCCGAGCCGGATGCCGATTTTGATGCCCTGGCCAAGAAGCAGGGCGAACTGGAAGCCCTGATCCAGGCCACCGACGGTCACGATATCGAGCGCAAGATGGAAGTGGCCGCCGACGCCCTGCGCCTGCCGGCCTGGGACCAGAAAGTCACCAACCTGTCCGGTGGTGAGCGTCGCCGTGTGGCCCTGTGCCGCCTGCTGCTCTCTGGCCCGGACATGCTGCTGCTGGACGAGCCCACCAACCACCTGGATGCCGAATCCGTCGCCTGGCTCGAGCGCTTCCTGCACGACTACACCGGCACCGTGGTTGCCATCACCCACGACCGCTACTTCCTGGACAACGTGGCCGGCTGGATTCT